>CALGAS010000025.1 GCA_937959175.1 uncultured bacterium
CGATCACCATCAACCAACCGCCGGTACTTGTTCCGCCGGACGGCGGGCCGTTGGGCCATCCCGGCCCCCGGAAGCCCGCGCAACCGTTCACCACCAACCCGCCCAATCCGCGATCACCATCAACCAACCGCCGGTACTTGTTCCGCCGGACGGCGGGCCGTTGGGTGATGCGGCTCGCCCGTCCTACCGCCGTGTGAGCCGGCAGAAGAGCCGCTCGACGGCCAGCCGGCTGCGGAGGCCGCGGGAGGCATCGCCCTTGAGGGCCAGATCGAGGTCGCGGAGCCAGATTGGCAGCCGGCGGGCCCGGGCTGCCCCCAGTTGGCCGAGGGCCTCATGGGCCTGCTGCATCGCTTTCGGCCAGGTGGCTACCCCGGCGTCGCGAAGGGCCTGCTCGACGCTCGCGGGTCGGCCCTGGCCGGCGGGCAGGGCGAGGAGCCGCGCGGCCGTCGAGAGCTTGCGGAGGACGGCGCTCGCCTGGGCCGTGATCGCGATCGGACTCTCGCCCGCTTCCAGAAGCGCGGTGAGTTCACCGACGGCCGCAGCGGTGTCGCCCGAGGCGGCCGCGTCGATCATCCCCCAGGCCGAGCGTTCGCCAGGGGTGCCGGCAAACTCGTCGATCGCCTCCGGCGAAATCGTCTTGCTGCGGCTGGCTGGCGGTATGGCAGCCGCCAGGCGGGCCAAGGCCTGATCGGCCAGCCCGAGGTTGCCGGCCACCCGCTCGAGGAGTTGCTCGGCGGTCGGCCTGGCGAGTTTGATGCCGTGGCTCGTCTCAGCCCAACTGCGAACCCAGGCGGCCAGATCTTTGCGAGGCGGGATTCCCGTGTCGATCACCAGCCCATGCTTGGCGGCCGCCTTCGCCAGCCGGGTGGTCGCAGGGAAGGTCTTCACGTCGAGGATCACGAGGCCGCGGCCGCCCCGCGGGGCCGCGGCGATCCCTTCAAGGAGGCCGCGATGCGCCGATACGAACGCGTCGGCCGTGCGGACAACCGCCGCCCGCGTCGCCGAGGCGAAGAGCGGGACAGTGGCCGCCTCGTCGAAGACATCACGGGCATCGAGCGGCTCATCCCCGGCAAACTCCCGCCAGGCCCAGCCGCGATCCTCCTCGTCGGGCACGAGCCGGTCGCGGAGCAGAGCCAGGGTCTGCCGGGCGAGAAACGTTTCGCCGCCGGCAAGCACAACGATCGACGGCGAGCCGATCGCAAACTCAGCCGGTGCCAGCAGGATGTCGAGGGCGTGCGTACCGCCAGCCACGGATGAAGACTCCCGGTGTTCCCGGCAGTCTACCGCAGTCAGGCCGCTACGGTGTCGGCAGGATCCGCAGGCCGCCAAGCCGGCCACCGAAGCGGGTCGGAGCCACGGAGACCGCCTCGTCGCCGACGGCGATTCCCTTGTTGCCGGCCGCGTCAATCGCCTCCACCCGAAGGTGGACCCGGGCAGGAACGGTTCGGCTCGGTTCCCAGCGGTGGGAACCTTCATTGGCCGCCCCCGAGACGATCGTGGCCCAGGGGCCCTCGGCGTTGGGCGAGTAGAGCAGCCGTACCGAATTGCTTGGCAGGAGCGGGTCGCGGGCGGCGTAGCGGATCACGAGGGCGTCGGCGGGTCCCGATTCGTCGCGATCGACGGAGATGAGTTCCACATCCGGCGGACGATCATCCACGCCGACCCAGGCATCGGGCTCCGCACCGCTTCGTGGCCCGCCCTCGGCATCAGGCACGGCGGCCACGAGTTCGAGCCGGACACCGTAGAAGCCGGGCTCGGCGAGTTCCACGTCGATCGGGCTACGACCGTCGGAATCGACGGCGGTCTTCTGCCAGGTCACGCCGCCGTCGCGGGTCGTCCAGAGCTCGGCGCGAAGGGGGCCGGCGGCCCGCCGTACCGCCGGAATCTCATAGTCCCAGGCAAAGCGTCGCGAGCGGGCCAGGTGGAGCGGACGGCCTCGGTACTCGAGCGTCTGGCCCTCGGCGACCGGCCCAGTGATACCCGCTGCAGCCAACGGATCTACCGCCGTCGACGCTGAACGGACGGGCTGCCGGCTCTTCGTCCGGGTCGTAGGGGGCACAAGTGCCGCGGCTCCGGAGCGGCGGGCAGCGGCAGCCGGCAGACTGAGTCCCTCGCCGTCTTCTGACGCGGCGTCGGCGACTGCTGCGGTCGGTGACTCAGGCTGCCCTTCCGACCAGGTGGCCCGTTCAGCGGGCCATCCGGCCACGGCGTTGCCGCCAGGCCTCCGGTCAACGGCTTCGGCCGAGGGCCGGCTCAACACGCTGCCGGTGCCGGCCGGCGAGGCGGGTTCGCGGCCGGATCGCCTTGCCTGCCGGCTGCCCGCCGTGGCGAGGCCGCGATCGCCACCACCGCCGCTGGTGGGAAGGGGGGGCAGGCCGAGTTCCTCGGCCAGCGCCGCCTGGTCAACGCCGGGGTCGCTCGGTTCGAGCGAGTATTGCCGGACCGTCCGGTTGCCCGACTCGTCGGTGATCGTGATCCGGGCAGTGAGTTGATCGACCTTCTCACCGGCCCACCAGATCGCCTCACCCACGAGATGGGCCGGTGCCTCACGAGCCAGGACTGCATCGGCCGCGACGTTCTTCCAGCCTCGATCCTCGGGGCCACGGTACTCGACGAGGAGGGAATCGAGCCGCAGCGAGTCATCGGCCGCCGCGTACCGGCAGACGATCTCGCCATCAGGGCCTTTCCAGAGCCGAGCCGCCAGCCTCGGACCAGCAGCATCGACGAGGATTCGGATGTCGGGGCCTTCGCCACCTCGAGACCGACCCTTCTGGTCGATTGCCCGGAGCCGAAACCAGTATTCGCCGTCGGCCTCGGCCGTGTAGGTGAAGGAACCAGCCTGCGGCGACGTCTCGCCGGCGGTCGACCAGGTCATGCCGAGATCCTGGGAGATATTGAGGATCACTCGTTGCGGGGCGGCGTCGGCATCGGGATCGGCGGTCTCGGGGAGCCGGAAGGGAATCGCGAAGGTGCGGTGGTTGGTTCGCACCAGCGGCGGCAGGCCGGCTGCGGCCGGGATCGCGGCGGCCCCGGCGGCGGTGATGCCCACGCCGGGCGTCAGGATAGTCAGCACGGTGACCACCATGAGTCGCATGATGCGCAAAACACGCAACCGGGCAGGCAAGCCAGCACCCAGGCGGGCTGTCCGGACTGCCGGGAGCGGATCGCGGCGATCGTGTTGGAGGGACACACCCATGTCTGGCATATCGGCATCGGGCGACTCATCAAGACAGTCATTTTCCGCACAACCGGAAAATCCTGGCTGATCGGCATTTTGTGCGGCCCTGAGCGGGGCCGCTCCGGAGTGTTTGGCGGGTCAACGGCACCCCTGCCAATCCCAGGATGGGATCCCTGAAGGTGGTCAGGAGCCTTGGACATGGGGCAACGCGGCTCCGCGAGGGCAGCACAATGCCGGTGAAACCGGGCAGTTCGCGGGGGTTTTCTGCTGGACCTAGGGCCAAGCCGCCTGCCATACTCTCGGTATCCGGACCCTGGCCATGGATGCCCTCGAGGAGATGTGACCCGATCGTGCCGGATCTCTCGTCGCTGCCGTTGGCCGGGAATCTGGCCCTCCTGGTCGTCGCCGTGGGAGGTGGAATTTTCCTCATTCTCGCCATTCGCAAGCGGTTCGGCCCCGGTTCTGGCTCTGAAACCGGGTCAGGTCGTGGCGATTGGGAAAGAACACTCGCCGGCTACAAAAATCTCCGGGACGAGGGTGTCCTCAGCGAGGAAGAATTCCGAAAAATAAGAACACTCGTCGAACCGCAGCCGCGGGACGGCATGCCCGAACTCCGCCCGCGGCACTGGCCGCCGACGGATCCCACAGGGCCAGCGAAAACTAGGGAATGAACTGATGCCATCCGGAAAAGACTCGGGGGGTCTGGGGCGCCGCGGTACCGGCGGGACGACCAAGAAGAATGCCTTCTGCTCGTTCTGCCGCAAGAGCTACCGCGACGTCGGGCCGCTCGTCGAGGGGCCGGGAGATGTCTACATCTGCGGTGAGTGCATCGAACTGTGCCAGTCGATTCTCGACCAGGAAAAACGGCGGCGAGGCACCAGCAAGCAGCTGTTCACGTCGATTCCGTCGCCCCGGGAGATCGTCGGCCACCTCGACCAGTACGTGATCGGGCAGCACCACGCCAAGCGTGTCTTGGCGGTGGCCGTCCACAGCCACTACAAGCGGCTCAACCTCGGCCGGGACGGCAGCGACGTCGAGGTCGACAAGTCGAACATTCTCCTGATGGGGCCGACCGGCTGCGGCAAGACGCTGTTGGCCCGCACGCTGGCCCGGATTCTCGACGTTCCCTTCGCGATCGGCGACGCCACCACGCTGACCGAGGCCGGCTACGTCGGCGAGGATGTTGAAAATCTGCTCCTCAAGCTGCTCAACGCCGCCGACTACGACATCGAGGCGGCTCAGCGGGGCGTGCTCTACATCGACGAGATCGACAAGATCGGCAAGACCAGCCAAAACGTCTCGATCACCCGCGACGTCTCGGGCGAGGGGGTCCAGCAGGCGCTCCTCAAGATGCTCGAAGGCACCGTCGCCAACGTGCCGCCGCAGGGGGGCCGCAAGCACCCCGAGCAGCAGTACATCCAGCTCGACACGTCCAACATCCTCTTCATCTGCGGCGGAACGTTTGTCGGGATCGACAAGATCATCGCCCGCCGGCTCGGTAAGCGGGCGATCGGCTTCGGCCAGCCCACGGGGCATCGGGGCGAGGCGGAACTGGCCGAGCTGCTTCCCCAGGTCGATTCCGACGACATCCTCGAGTTCGGCCTGATCCCGGAACTCGTCGGCCGGTTGCCGGTGCTCTCGTCGCTGCAGCCGCTCGACGATGTCGCCCTCGTCAAGGTGCTCACCGAGCCGAAGAACGCCCTCGTCAAGCAGTATCAGAAGCTTTTCGAACTCGAGAACTGCAAGCTCGAGTTCACCGACGACGGCCTCCTAGCGATCGCCCGCCGGGCGATGAAGAAGGAGACCGGGGCCCGCGGCCTGCGGAGCATCATGGAAGACGTGATGCTCGACATCATGTTCGACCTACCCGACCATCAGGGCTCGACCTACGTGATCAACGAGCGGAACGTGGCGGGCAGCGAGCCGGTGATCCCGATCCGCGAAGCCCGCACGAAGAGCGCTTAGCGGCTCCCAATCCTGATCGGCTGACATGGTGCGGTAGTCGCCCCCAGGGCTTTTCGGGCTGTGACGGGGAATCGCTGCCTATTCAGGCCAGCAGACCACTCCTTGCAGGGGGGGCAATGTGAGGGGTACCATTCCGTCAGCGGCGGGTGGCTGGTGACTGCCCGCCTTCCTCGACGAGGAGGCAGCGGTCATGGTGCATTCCGGGATGCGTCGGTCGGTCGTGGGTCTTGTGATGCTTGCCGTGGCCGCTGGGTGGCTGCCACAGGTCGCCTGGGGGCGTGACGACGGCCACATCGAGGGCAGTTTGGTCGATCTGCTTGACCAGGCCGACTCGTCCATGGCCCCTCTGTCGACGCAGCCGGCAGAGAATGCTGGTGCACGGCCTGCGGTGAAGCAGATGCCGGCCAAGCCGGACCCGAATCTGCTCGATGAGCTTCGCCGGGTGATTGGCGAGCGGCATGCGCTGGTCGACCGCGAGAATTTCTTCAAGCTCCTCAGCGACACCATTGCCGCCCAGCAGGCCTTTGCGATGGCCAGCAGTGTGCTTGGTCGGGCCAACGGAGCAGTCATCGCTGCCAGGATGGTGGTGCAGAAGGCGATCGTCCTCAAGGATCCGGGACAGATCGCACGGGCCCGAGATCACCTGGCCCGGGCGGAGGCTGACGCGAGAAAAGCCCTTCGCAACGCCCGCGATGCCCAGCAGAAACTGAACCAGTTGCTGGGCCGCTTGATGCCTCCATTGCAGACCTTCCTGCGGCACTACATCGCGATGCGAGACTGCGTGCCGAGCAGCCGGGCAGATCCGAACTTGCTCAGCATCGCGAAGGTCTTTGACAACGCCTGCCAGCAACGGGGGGACTTCCACGAGGGGCACATCCTGGGGGCGTTATGCCAGTGCTATCTCGGTGATGGCCAGGCCGCCAAGGGGCACCTCGATCGCGCGAAGTTTTTTGAGCAGCGAGATTTCTGGGAGTGGCCCCAGGCCAACGACATCGTGGAGGTGTGCTTTCTCCTCGGGTGTCCAGACCATGTGCTCCAGTGGGTGCGGTGGGTCGAAGACATCAACGAGAAGCGGAAGACGCCGCGGCGGTGCTTTCTGGTTGCGGTGACGGAACTTGCCGATGACAAGGAGACCAGCGCGAATGCCTGGTTTGCCCGTTGTGAACGACGGTGGAATGTGGCGGTCCGCTCGGCGGCACGGCAGGACGGTCGGCCCGCCCCCGATCCGGTCGTTCTGCCTGAGGAACTTGCCGGCGCCTGGGCGCATCTTCTGCTGACCTGTCGCAAAGAAACCCTCAGGAAGCCTGATGATGTCGAAGAGCTGCTGGCAGGCGTTGAGCCCGAGTCGCGCGACTGGCAGGTTTTGCGGGCCCGTGCTGCCTTCGCCGCCCAGCGGGCGTCGGAGACCGAGGCCGCGAAGGCGGAAGCCTTGTGGAACGACGCCCGGAAGCACATCGCGGGATGCCAAGAGCACGCGCCGGGCGTCCTGAAAGACGAGCTGCTGGCTCAGTCCACGTCCTACCGAAACAAAGCGATCTGGATCAGGCTGCCCCCGAATCAGCCGCAGGCCGCTGGTCGTCCAAAGCCGGAGCGGCCGGAGGGCGTGGTGATGCTTGAGTTCACAGACCGACGGTTGCTGCGTCGAGACTGAGAGCACATCGAGGAACTCACCGCGACCGGCGGTCACCGATTCGGGCCGGGGGCTCGCCGAGGAGCCGCTCGAGGGCTGCGCCGAGCTTCTTGCCGCGGGCGTCGAGAGTGATCACGTTGCCGTCGGCGCCGATCAGGACGACTGTCGGAATGCCGGTGATGCCGTAATAACTGGCCAACGGATGCCGCCAGCCGGGGCCGTCCGGCTCCTCGTAGAGGATCGGCCAGGGGATCTCCTTGGCGGCCACAAACCGCTCGAGGCTGGCCCGGTCTTCGTCGAGGCTGACCCCCACGACCTCGAAGCCCGCGTCGTGCCACTGATCGTACTCGCGGCGGAGGTTGGCGATCTCGGCGACGCAGGGGCCGCACCAGGTGGCCCAGAAGTCGACCAGGACGACTTTGCCGGCCAGCGTCGCCTGATCGAACGGCTCGCCGGAGAGAAGGGTGCCGGTGATCGTCATCGGACGCCCCGGCAGCGAGATGCGGCGGGCGACGGCCGCTGTCTGCCCGGCGAGCTGGCGAACGGGCGGACTGTCGCTGGCCTCCAGGATCGGCATGAAGGTTTCGAAGGCGGCAGCCGCCGCCGGCCCGCCATTGGGCAGGTCGGCAAGCTTTGTGGCCAGGTCGATCGCCGTCCGGGCGAGGGCGAGATCGTCAGGATCCGTCCGCAGGGCGGCCGCTAGCCGGCCGACGAGCGCCGCGGCGTCGGCCGGATTGCCGGTCGCCAGCACCGCCTTGACCTCCGCGGCGGCGGCGACCTGCTGCACCCGGGCCGCCAGATCGGGGTCGGCCTGCGGGCCAAGCGAGCCGGCAAACTCCGCGAGGGCCTCGGCCGCTCCGGCTTCGCCGAGCTTTTGCAGCGTCTGCAACGCGTCAAACTTCAGCTCCACGCCGCGCCGGTGGAGGGCGTCGTCGGGGGCGGTGTCGGCGATGATCCGGCCGGCCGCCTCGGCCGTGGCGGCGGCCGCCTTGCGGAGGTAATACCTGAGCCGCCCGCGGGAGCCGGGCATTGCCGCGGGGTCGGCTAGGCTCTCGATGTATGCCAGTAACTCTTCCGGTGTGCCATCGGGAACCGGCGGCACCATCGGCTGTCGCCGGCTCGAGCGACCGGAGTTGGGCTCACCCCGAGAAGGTTCATCGGCAGCAGCGGAACTGACCGTGGACGCCGCGAACAGCGACGCGAGCGCCACGATCCAGAGACTGGACGAGAGGCGGCTAAGCAGGCAGTCGGTGCTGGTGGAAGGGCAGGCAGAACGAGGCGTGGCCATCGAATCCTCAAGATGGGCGGGAGCGGCACGAAGGGGCGAGGAGCCTACCCGTTCCGGCTGGCGAGCCACAACGCCAACCGCTCCGGTCGGTGCGAGCCTGTGGGAGCGGGTCGGCGACCGCGGCCCCCGATCCGGTCAGCCGGCCGGCGTCGCTTGTGCGAGGGCGGGCAGACGGACCGTGATGGCCGTGCCTCGGCCAGGTGCCGATTCGGCGCGGATGCGGCCGCGGTGGGCCTCGACGATTTCCCGGCAACTGGAGAGCCCCAGGCCGCTGCCTCCCTTGCCGGTCTCATCGGGACCCTGCTTGGTCGAGAAATGAGGCTGGAAGATTTTCCGGAGCACCTCCGGCGGCATTCCGCAGCCGGTGTCGCGAACCATCAGGTCGACCAGCCCGGATGCCGCGTCATGGGACAACCGGAGGATCAGCCGCCCGCCCTCAGGCATCGCCTGTCGGGCGTTGACCATCAGGTTGAGCAGCACCTGCTGGAGCTGGCCCGGATTGGCGGAGACGCGGGGCACCTGGGCGAACTCCCGCTCCACCTGAACGCGATACTTCATCATCTCCCGTTCGAGGAGCACGAGGACGTCTTCGACGAGCAGGTGGAGATCGACCGGCTCAAAGCGGGCTGAACGGTTCCGGGCCATCGACAAGACGCTGGCGGTGATTTTCGCCGCGCGATTGCCGGCCGAGAGGATTCGCTCGAGGGCCTTGTCGCGGGTCGGCTGGTCGCGGTGCCGGAGGCCGAGCCGGGCATAGTTGAGGATCGTCGTCAGAGCGTTGTTGAACTCGTGGGTCGTGGTACCCAGGAGTTCTCCGAGACTGGCCTGCTTGCGGGCCTGAAGGAGCTGCTCGCGGAGGGCCTCCACCTCGGCGGCATGGGCCGCCCGCAGCCGCTCGATCTCCCGGCGGCCGGCAGCGGCGACGGCAGCCGCCCGGGCCGGTCGGTCTCGCCGCACGACGGCGGGCAGGCTGGGCTGGGCGGGAGGCCGAGAGTTGGCCGAGGGGGGCATGTTGGAATCCATCGACACCGTCGCCAGCCAATCGCGGAAGGTGATTTCCGGGCGGCACGGATTCGCCCCCGGGTCGGCAATCCCGACGGGCGAACAAGGGCAAACGGCCGCCCCCTGGAGGACATGTGTCCTGGAGGGGTATCGTCGCCGCCGGCAGAGCGGCTGGAGGCTGTCCGTCCGCGAACCCTCGGGGCTGTTCGACCGTTGAAGTTGCAGAAACCGTCAGCCATACCCCCGGGGTCGTGGCCCGGGCCAGGATTCCCCGTCGGTGAAACCGGAGGCGGTGGGCTGGGGTAAACTTTGCCCACCACGACGATTCTCCGGGCATCGGACGGCTGGCGGCGTCGATTCTCACCACCACTGGTTTGCCACTGTTATGCCGCACCGCTTGCCTGCCTTGCCCGGTTCCCCCCGCGGGATGACGCTCGTCGAGCTGCTCGTGGTGATCGCGATCATCGCGGTGATGATCGGCCTGCTCCTCCCGAGCGTGCAGTCAGCTCGGGAGTCGGCCCGCCGGACGGCCTGCAAGTCCAACCTCCGGCAGATCGGGATCGCTCTGCAGCTCTATCTCGATCGCAAGGCGGGGCAGGGACAGAAGAACCGGTTCCCTGACGCCGCCGTGATGCCGAGCCAGGAACTCGAGTTCTACACCCCGCAGCGGCCGATCAAGCCGAGCATCGTGGCCGTCCTGGGTCCGTTTATGGATGAGAACCGGCAGGGCTTTCGCTGCCCGTCAGATACGAGGTATTTCGTGCGACCGCAGGCCGACATCGCGGCGCTCGAGGAACGACTGGCGAGGATTGGCCGCTCGTTGGCCGACCGCCCCGCCGAATACCAGGACATCGCCTACGAGGGGACAAGCTACGAATATCCGGCCCGCCGCCTGACCCGTACCGACGCCCAGACGGGCAAGACGGTGGGCCGCACCCGTGAAGAGGCGCTGACCTACCGCGGTCAGCAGGGATCATCGGCGAAACTGTGGGTACTCTACGAGTTCGACGCCTTTCACGGCGGGTTCAGCTGGCTGCCTCGCGACGAGGAGGCGGCCTTCAACGAGCGGCCCACGCAGCCGGAAGGGGCTCGCAACTTTCTGTATCTTGATGGTCACGTCGAGAATCTTTGAGCCCGAGTCGCCTCGGCGGCATTCTCCCGAGCAGGAGTCTCATGAGCACCGCATCAGCACGATCGATCGCCCGCTCCGGCCGGGCCGCCCCGTCGACCTCCGGCAGGCCTTCCTTGCGGGTCTGGCTGATCGGTCTGGCCGTCCTGGCCGGGCTCGTCTTTCTGCTCACCTGGCTGCTGGGCTGGGTCCGGTTCACCACCGATCCCCGCGTGGCGGAGATTCTCGCCCTCCAGGAGCAGGCTCGCCAGCGATTCGAACAACGCAACGCCGCCGCGGCGACCAGCGGCGGCCCTGGCATGAGCCTGGCCGATGCAACGACCGCGGTCACGTCGATGATGGAGATTCGCCAGAAGACCGAGGCCCTCCCGGAACACCTCCGGCCGCAGGTCGAGCGAAACGGTTCGAACATGTTTCGCTCGGCCTTCCGGGCCCGGATCGACCGCTATTTTGCGGTGCCACCGGAGCAGCGGCAGGCCGAGATCGACCGGCAGATCGCCGAGGAGGAGATGTGGCGGAAGGCCTTCGAAGCCGGCCGGGCCATGATGGCCGCCGTCAGTGGAGGCTCCCAGCAGGGGCAGTCGGCCAATCAGCAGGCCGCCTCGAATCCGCGGCCCTGGTCGAGTCGCACCGAAGACGAGCGGAACCGCTGGCGGAAGGGGATCGTCGACCGGACCACGCCGGAGGAACGGGCCCGCTACACCGAGTGGCGGCGGGCTCGGGACGCCCGCCGGGAGCAGCTCGGGCTGCCGAGCGGCTGGCGGCGGTAAGCCCGAGGCGGCGCACGCGGCCGGCAGGTGCTGACAGAGACCAACGCATGAGCGACACCCTGGGATTGCTGGAGGAAGCCCGTCAGCTCGCCAGCGATCTCGGCTATCTCGTCCGCGAGGAGCCGCTCGGCGATCTGCCGGGCGGGCCGTGCACCGTTGCCGGTCAGCGGCAGTTGCTGCTCAACCTCGAGCAGGGGCCGGCCGAGCGGCTGGCGGTGCTCGTCAGCACGCTGGCCAAAGACCCGCGGACCGCCGCCGAACCGAAGAGCCGGCTGCTCGCCGCCCGGCTCGCTCAGCGATAGAGGCCGTGGGTGGCGATGTATCGCTCGACGGCTCGGGGCGTGCGATAGCGGATGCTCGTCCCGGCGGCGATCGCCGCCCGCAGGTCGGTGGCCCGGATGCCGATCGCCGGCATCCGCGCGCGGCGGCTCAACAGGCCCGCGACCGCCGCCTCGCCGAGCACCGCCTCGAGGCCGCCGCTGCGGACCGCCGCCGGCAGATCGTCGAGCGACTCCCGCTCGACGGCGATCATCTCGGCGACGGCGGCGATCGCAGCCGGCTCCTTCCAGGTGGCGAAGCCTGCAATCGCGTCGGGGCCGAGCAGGAGGGCCAGGGAGTCGTCGGGATGGTCCGCCGCCAGGGCGGTGAGCGTGTCGATGGTGTAGCTCGTGCCGCCCCGGTCGAGTTCGAGGCTCGAGACCGCAAAGGCGTCGTGGCCGCCGGTCGCCAGCCGGAGCATCTCGAGACGGTGGCCGCCGTCGGCCAGGATCCGATCGGGCTTATGGGGCGGGGCGGCGGCCGGCATGAAGACGACCCGGTCGAGCCCGGCCTGCTCCCGGGCGGACTCGGCCAGGATCAGGTGGCCGATGTGCACGGGGTCGAAGCTCCCCCCATAGATCCCGATCCGCATGCTGTCCGGCTCCTCGCGGCACGACTGCCCGCCGACCGTCACCGCGGCCGCCGTGCCCACAGCCTACCGCTCGGCGTGTGTTCTAATCGCCCCCATGTCGCCCGATCCCTCCTCCCAGCGGAGCCTCTTTGAGCACCAGCCGGCCTGGGTCGAGGACGACGTCCGGCGGGGCACGATCGCCACCGTCGTCCTGCCCGACGGGGTCGACAAGCCGCTCGACTATCTCGTGCCGGAATCGCTGGCGGCCGAGGTCGAACCGGGTCGGCGGGTCCGCGTGCCGCTGGGCCGGGCCAACCGGGCTCGGCTGGCCTACTGCGTCGCGGTTCGCTCCGACGAGTTGCCCCAGCAGCCGCTGAAGGAAGTCCTGGCGGTCGAAGATGAGCGGCCGCTGCTCTCCCGGCGGATGCTCGAGTTGACCCGCTGGATGGCCGACCGCTGGATGGCCCGCTGGGGCGAGGTGCTCGAGGCGGTGCTGCCGGCCGGCGTCAGGCTGCGGCGACGGGGACGGGTGGCGACGCTCCTGGTGGCCAGCGGCAGGGAACCGGCCCGTCAGCCGACCGCCGGCCAGGCCCGGGTGCTCGCGGCGGCTGCCGAGCCGGCGACGGTCGAGCAGCTGATGAAGGCCTCGGGAGCCAGCCGGGCGGTGGTCAGCCGGCTGGTGAAGACGGGGCTGCTCGCGGAGGCCGGCAGCGTCGAGTTGGCGGCGGCCGGGGGCACCGAGCGGCCGGGCATCAGCCACGAGCGGCCCGCGGCCCTCTCGCCCGCGCAGACCGCCGCCCTCGACGCGATCACCGGGGCGATGAAGGAGGGCCGGCATGAGACGATCCTCCTCTTCGGCGTCACCGGCAGCGGGAAGACGGAGGTCTATCTCCAGGCGGTCGAGGAGACGATCTCCTACGGCCGGCAGGCGATCGTGCTGGTGCCCGAGATCAGTCTCACCCCGCAGACCTGCGACCGCTTCCGGGCCCGCTTCGGAAAGGTCGCCGTGCTCCATAGCCATCTGACGCCCGCCGAGCGGCACGACCAGTGGCGGGAGATCGCGGCCGGCCGGGTGAGCGTGGTGGTCGGGGCCCGCTCGGCAATCTTCGCTCCGGCGCCGCGGCTCGGCCTGATCGTGATCGACGAGGAGCACGAGAGTTCATTCAAGCAGGCGACCGCCCCCCGCTACCACGCCCGCGACGTCGCCGAGTGGATCGCCCGGGCGGAGGGCGTGCCGCTGGTGCTCGGCTCGGCCACGCCGGCGATCGAGACCTTCGCCCGCTCGCTCTCCGGCGAGGTGCGGATGTGCCGCCTGGCCGACCGCGTCGGCGGGTCACAGCTGCCCGCCGTGATCACCGTCGACCTCCGCGATCCCGGGGCCCGCTCGCGGGGAGCGATCAGCCCGCGGCTGGCCGCCGGGATCCGCTGGGCGCTCGAGGCCGAGGGGCAGGTGATGCTGCTGCTCAATCGCCGCGGCTTCGCCACCCACGTGCAGTGCCGGGCCTGCGGCCACACCGTTCGCTGCCCGCAGTGCGACATCGCCCTGACGCTCCATCAGCCGGGCAACCGCGGCATCTGCCACGGCTGCGGCCTCGTCAGCCGGCTGCCGGCCGACTGCCCGGAGTGCCGGGCGCCGGGGCTCGCCCACCGGGGCACGGGAACGCAGCGGCTCGAGGAGCAGGTCCGGCGGGCCTTTCCCGACGCGGCGGTGGCCCGGATGGATACCGACACGATGCGGACCCGCGGCAGCCACGAGAAGACGCTCGACGCCTTTCGCGACAAGACCATCGACATCCTGGTCGGCACCCAGATGATCGCCAAGGGGCTCGACTTCCCGAGCGTGATGCTCGTCGGCGTGGTCAATGCCGACGCGGCCCTCCACCTGGCCGACTTCCGGGCCGCCGAGCGAACCTGTCAGCTTGTCACGCAGGTGGCCGGCCGCAGCGGCCGCGGGCCCCTGGGGGGCAGGGTGGTGGTGCAGACGAGCACGCCGGAGCATCCGGCGATCCGGGCGGCGGCCGCCCACGACTACGAGGCCTTCGTGAGGAGCGAGCTGCCGATCCGGGAAGCCTTGCTCTACCCGCCCTTCGGCCACGTGGTTCGGCTGGTGATCCGCGGCGTCGACGAAGACCGGGTGGCGGCCTGGGCCGGCACCCTCGCCGACCGGCTCCGCCAGGAGGCGGCCCGCGCCGCCGCGGGGGCCGGTCAAGCCGCGGATGACAATCGCGACGTCGACGGCAACCACCAGGCAGGAGCCGCAGGGGGCCAGCCCGGCGGGACGGGCGTGCGGGTCCTCGGCCCGGCCCCGGCCCCGATCCCGCGGCTCCGGGAACGGTTCCGCTGGCACCTCCAGGTCCACGGCCCCGACGGCCCGGCGCTTCGGGATCTCGTCCGCCGCGGCACCGCCGGCCTCAAGACCCCCGACGGCATCGCCTGGATCGTCGATGTCGATCCGGTCGAGATGCTCTGAGCTGGAGCCCGCGGCCGTCGCAACCGAGCCGACGGTTGTGGCAACCGATCCGGCGGTCATCGACGCCGACCCTGCGGTCATCAACGCCGATCACGCGCGAGCGGCAATAGAAGCCCACCGGCGCGAGCCGGTGGGACTGCGGGTCCTTGGGCAAAACCGGCATCGGAAGCCCAGGAATCGTTCACAACCGCAAAACTCAATCGGCGTTCGCGAACAGTGGCTCATCGGGACACGACGTGCTTTTCCCTGGGAAGCTGTTGAAGTCTCGGGGGCCTTCGGTGGTGACGGCGGATTGGGCGTTTTGGTGGTGAGCGGTTTTGCGGGCTGTCGGGAGCCGGGATGGCCCAACGGCC
>CALGAS010000026.1 GCA_937959175.1 uncultured bacterium
CGCAAGCGACGATCCCTGACGGGACGCCGCCCGTTCCCGGCGGGCTTCTCGGTCGGGTTCGGTAGAGCGACCGCAGCCGATCGCGACCGAACACACGACGACCAGCAGCGGCACCTGCCGCAGCATCGCCCCGCGATGCTCCTGGCTCCCCTTGCTCACGAGGCCGCTCCAGCAAGGCGAGCCTCGTGCACGAGCAAGACCCGACGAAGCACGCCTTCCAGGTCGTCAAGCGGAACCATGTTGGGACCGTCGCTCGGGCTGGCATCGGGGTCGGGATGGGTCTCGAAAAACACCCCATCGATGCCGACCGCCGCCGCCGCGCGGGCGAGCGGTTCGACCAGGCTGCGATCACCGCCGGTCGACTCGCCGAGGCTTGCCGGCCGCTGCACCGAATGGGTGGCATCAAAGATGACCGGCACCCCGAGCGACCGCATCACCGGCAGCCCGCTGAAGTCATTGACCAGCCGCCCGTAGCCGAAGAACGTTCCCCGTTCGCAGAGAAGAATGTCGTGGCAGCCTCCGGTCAGGAGTTTCGCGACGACATGCCGCATGTCGCCCGGAGCGAGAAACTGGCCCTTCTTGACGTTGACTGCCTTTCCCGTGGCCGCCGCGGCCAGGAGCAGGTCGGTCTGCCGGCAGAGAAACGCCGGCACCTGGAGCAGGTCGCAGACCTGGCCGGCGGCAGCCGCCTCGGCTGGGAGGTGGATGTCGGTGGTGACGGGCAGTCCGGTCGTCTGCCTGACGCGGTCGAGCATGGCGAGGCCTTCATCAAGGCCCGGACCACGGAATCCCGCCGCGCTCGTCCGGTTCGCCTTGTCGTAGGAGGCCTTGAACACGACCTGCACCGGGAGCCGGCTGGCGAGTTCGGCCAGCCGTTCGGCAATCCGACGCGTCAGGTCGTCGCGCTCGAGCACACAGGGGCCTGCGATCACCAGAAACGGCTCTCCGGGACCGCATCGGTAGGGGCCAACGAGGGCAGGAAGATTGGGATTCACCGGAGAGGGCCTTTCACGAGCGAGGTTGCGAGCCGCCCGCATCATGCCACATGCAGACGGCAGCGGGCTGGGCGGGAAGCCAGCGGGGCTCGGGATCATACCGGCGGAAATGCCTGCGGCGGTGGCGGGGTCCGCTCCCCCGACGCCGAACCAGCCGTTGCAAAATGAAACTCGCGCGGCATTTTGCGGCGCGCGTTGCAAAATGCTGCGGTAGCCAACCCAGCCGAGGAGGCCACTCTCATTATGAGACAGCCTTTTTTTTGACATCTCAGTGGGTCGAGAAGGCGTAAAAAAACCTCTTTTTTACCTTCTTTTTCAGCATTTTCCCGAACGTGCCGAGCCGTTTCAGAGGCTTGTCTGGGGGTTTTTCGACGCCTCAGAACTTTTTGGCACGCCATCTGCATCTCTCTCCTTCGCCAAGGGATTCCGGCCCGAGGCAAAACTCACCACGTTCTTCGTTGAAGGCGGGGTCTTCGACTTTTTTCGGGCGTGCGGTCGCCTTGCCCCTGACCCGCACTCCCATGGCAGGACGCTCCTGCCGAGTCGGCGACCCCGCCTTCGTCAATTCCCGCCTCCTCTGGCGGGATCGGTCGGCTCGACGGGAAACCCGCTCTTGGGTGGCCTGACTTGACGGTGGTCGTTTTTCTGCGCTACTTTTGCAAGTTGGTCGGCGGTCACACCAACGATCAGTTCCGGGCGATCTCGGTTGGCCTGGGTGATCTCGGTTGGCCTGGGCGACTCGGAGGCCGTCGGCACGCGTCAGCGGTCGGGCGGCCCTCGGCCAGACCAGCATCGCCAGCGTAGCTTCAATTGGCAGAGCACCGCATTCGTAATGCGGGGGTTGTGGGTTCGATTCCCACCGCTGGCTCTCGAAACAGTTCACCCTTGGAGATTCCCGCCTCATGGTCGCCACCACCAGCCTCGACATCCGTGAACTCATCCTCGGCACCGGCCCCTTCGGTCCGGCTGAAGTCCGAGCGATCATGGATGCCCTGGGCTCCGATCGCACCGTCCTTCGGGAACTCAAGGACGCCGTTCGCGAACTCGAGGACCAGCCAGAGCGGAGTCCGGCGTCATCGGTGCGGCTGGGCGTCTGCCAACAGCTCCTCGGCCACGCAAAGCAGGCCGTTGCAACGCTTCGCCAGGCGGATGGTGGTGCCCTAGCGTTGTTCCACCACGGGCTGGCCCTCGCCTCCCAGGGGCTCCACGACGAAGCGGCTGCCATCCTCGACTCGGCCCGCAAGGCCGGTTACGAGGCCGCCACGTGCGTCTCGCTTGCGGCGGAAGCCCTTCGCAAGGCCGGCAAGGGGGACGAGGCTCGCCAGCAGCTCGCCTCGCTGCCCGAGGCCGAGGCCGAGCAGTCTGCCTCATACTGGGCCGAGAAGGCGGCTCATCTGGCCGACGAGGGAGCGGCCGACGAAGACGTGATCGCCGCCCTCGAGCGGTCGCTGGCCCTCGATCCGGCCCAGCCGGCCGCTCTCTTCCATCTCGGCCTTCTCAACGATCGCCACGGGAACGATGACGAGGCGATCGACTGCTACGAGCGTTCCGTCAAGCGGTTCCCGGCCCACGTCGGCAGCCTGATCAACCTCGGGCTCCTCTACGAGGATCGGGAAGACTTCACCAAGGCCCAGCAGTGCTACAAGCGGATTCTCGACGTCTTCCCCGACCACCCGCGGGCCCGCCTTTTTCTCCGGGATTCGTCGGCCTCGAGCGACCTGAAGCAGGATGAGCAGGAGCTCCGCAACCGCGATCGACTCGAGCAGATCTTCGCGCTGCCGGTCACCGACTTCGAGCTCTCGGTTCGCAGCCGCAACTGCCTGCAGAAGATGGGGATCCACACGCTCGGCGACCTGGCCCGCACGAGCGAGGAGGAGATCCTCGCGAGCAAGAACTTCGGCGAAACCAGCCTGGTCGAAATCAAGGAAATGCTCGCCTCCAAGGGGCTTTCTCTCGGCCAGATCGCCGAGCCTGTCGCCGAGGTCGAGATGGTGGCCGCGCCGCTCGAGCCGGCCGCTGACGAGCAGGAGATCCATGGGCTGCCGATCACGGAACTCAATCTTTCGGTCAGGGCTCGAAAGTGCACCACGAAACTGGGTATCAACACGATCGGCGAACTGATCCGGAGGACGGCCGAAGACCTCCTGGAGTGCAAGAACTTCGGGGTCACCAGCCTCAACGAGGTGCGGGAAAAACTCGCCGAGCGGGGCATCAAGCTGCGGGGCGACTGACCCCCATCCATCCCCTCACAAGAGGAGGAAGAACATCCCTCGTTTTTCCCCTAAGTCATTACCTGAAAAAGACTTACGGAAAACAGGCCGACAGCCGATCCTTGCTCTGAGAAGCATTTCCGGGTATGCTTGAGGTTCTTGGAAGGTATCACTCCCGGCCCACCGTGGCGGGGGATGCCTTCCGGTTCCCCGGGAGGCCCTCGCATGACGACTGCCAGCCTGAAGCAAAAGCCCGTTCGCGACCTCGCCCGGATGGCGAAGCAGCACGGCGTCCGCGGCTGGCATTCGATGCGGAAAGACCAGCTGATCAAGGCCCTGGTTCGCAAGGCCAAGTCGCGGCTTCCCGAGGGCTCGACCGCAGGCCGAAGCCGCACGGAAGCCGCCAGGCCGGCGGCCACGAGCGGCCAGCGGGATCCCGAAGTGGCCCGCCGGATCACCGAAGCCCGGGAACGCCTGGCCCGCGCCAAGGATCTGTCATCGCGTGCGGAGGGCACCCGCACCAACCGGCCGGCCGCTCGCGATCGAATGGTCCTGATGGTCCGCGGCCCCCACTGGATTCATGCGTTCTGGGAAATCACGCCCCGCAGCATCAAGCGGGCCCAGGCCGCCCTCGGGCAGGAGTGGCACGCGGCCCGGCCGTATCTGCGGCTCCTAAAAATCGAGTCGGGCATGCAGGGCTCGCCATCGGAGCGGATCGTCCGCGAGATCGAGGTGCACGGAGGTGTGAAAAACTGGTTCATCGACGTCCGTGAGCCCCTCCGCTGCCGTGTGGAAGTCGGCTACCTGACCCCCTCCGGCCGGTTCCACACCCTTGGCCGCAGCAACGCCGTTTCCACCCCGGCTGCCTCGCAGGGCGATGCCCTCGACAATCACTGGGGTGAGATCGTCGACGATTGCGAACGGATCTACGCGATGAGCGGCGGCTTTTCTCCTGAAAACAACAGCACGGAACTGCAGGAACTCTTCGAGGAGCGTCTCCAGCGGCCGATGGGCCCGCCGCCGGCCCGCAGCGGTTCGCCCGAGGGCCCCGCCGACGACAATCAGCCTGTCGACTTCCAACTGGAGGTCGATGCCGAGATGATCGTCTACGGTGCCACCAAGCCCGATTCCTACGTGACGCTGCAGGGTGAACCCGTGAAGCTGCAGCCTGACGGCACCTTCCGCGTCCGGGTGGAAATGCCGAACAAGCGGCAGGTGCTTCCGATCGTGGCCAGTTCGGGCGACGGCTCGGCCCGCCAAACGGTGGTCATGGCCGTCGAGCGGAACACCAAGTCGATGGAGCCCTACGGCCGCGACTCGGGGGAGTACTAGGTTCCCGGCTTCGGGACCCGTGCTGGTGGAAGCCGGAGAAACGGGGGTGGGTATCCACGCCGTGTATACTGGGAACAGACCCCGCGCGGGATGCGGGGCGATAGGTTTTCTGCCATGCTCGTGCTGCCGTCCACCCATGCCGGTGAGCTCTTAACGAGGCTCGTTGGGGGCCGGAAGAATGTTCTGGTCGCGTGTACAGCCGCCCCGGGCGACTCAGGTCGTCAGGGCCGCGGATCACATGCCCCAGAATCCAAGGCACCCCCGTCTTTTCACAGGCGAGCTCTCCGCATCTCGTGACGCCACGGCATTGCGGTGGAAAGCCTACCGCCCCGCGTTCCGCACGGCCCAGGCCTTGAAAGCAGCGGCCGGCTGAACTCGGAAGGCCTGGGCAAACGCTTCTTCGAAGGGCACGCCCCGGTCGAAGGCCGTCAGAAACTGGGCCAGTTTGACGTTCCCGAGGATCGACGCCATGAAGCCGCCTCCGGCGAGTGCAGAGGCGGCAGGATCGGCATGGCCGGCAAAAAAATCCTGGGCTGAGCCGAGTTGGCCGATCGCAGCCGAGGTCAGCCGCTTCCACTCCTGAACGAGTTCGGCCCGGGGGGCCTCTCGCATCGCCATCGCCCGCCCCACCGACCGAGAGAACCATTCCGGGAGCCCGCGGCTGGTCAACGCCGCGGCCGTGATCTGCTCGGCAAGCAGCAGCCGCGTCGCTTCCTCGGAGTCCTCGCCTGTCGGCACCACGAACGCCGCGTAGGCCACGTCGCCGGCAACGCCGGCATGGCCCGTCAGGCCTCGCGGCCGATCGGTCCCGCTGACGACCTGCCAGATCTCGGCGTAGTCGTAGGTTTTGCGGAACCCGTAGATCACGATGCCCCCTTTGACGAGCGGTCCGTCCTCGAGGCCAAGTTCTTCCCGCAGCCCGTCGGCCACGCCGGCCGCCGTGTCTGCCACGGCCTTGGCCCGGTCGGGGGGAAGATTGCTGATCAGGCAGAGGTCGCTGCGGGTCTCGATCGTCGGTGGCTCGTCGGGAATGATCCGCCCCCAGAGCTTCTCGCCGGCGGCAAATCGAATCGCGACGAGCTCCTTGTCAGAGAGGCGTTGGGAGCGGCCGGCGGCCGCCACCGCCTCGAGGGCTGTCGTGGGCGTGAGCAGATCGATGCGGGCACCCTGGTCGATCCACCTTGCAATCAAGGCGATCTGATCGGCGGGCAGGGGGTCTTTCCCCAGGGGCATCCGTTGTCCCTCGATGCCCTCGCCTCGCAGCTTCTTGACCAGCAGGCTATCCGCCGACTTGCCCGCCACGATCGCCGGCCCGGTGCGTCCCCCGCGAATCAGCGATTCGAGGCTGGTCATTCGGTAGTTGGCCTCGGGATCCTCCTGGCCATGGCAGTTCACGCACTGGGCCAGCAGGATCGGCACCACATCCGAAGCGAAGGAGACGTCTCCCGGCTTGAGCGGCACGGGCTTGGGCGGGGCGACGACAGGCGGCGGCTCGGCGGTAGCCGCCCGGGCGACCGTCATCATGCCGGCAGCGGGGTCGGCGTCGCAGATGGCCCCGGAATCGATCCAGGTGATCAGCATCTTCACCTGCTGCGGGCTCACGCTGCCGCCCGGCGGCATGTCGCCCGAGAGGATCACCTCCACCAGTTCACTCTGCTGGCCCATGCCGGGCGAGACCTTCAGCGACTGCATCAACTGCTGGTGGGAGGCCATCTGAAACCCACCTTTGCGGCCCGCGACATGGCAGCGGCCGCAGGAGGAGACCAGGAAGGGGGCGACATCCCGCGAGAACGAAACAGCCGGCCCGGCCCGGCCTTCGGCAGCGGGCCGGGCCACGTTTCGCGGCGGCGCGGCCCCGGGCCCCGGCTGGCTCCCCGGAATCACGAGCCCGGCCACGTCGACGCCGGCCCGCTCGAGCTTCCGCCGGGCCCGCCCAGCGCGATCGGCCAGAAAGCGGAAGGCCACATGCGGGCGGGGCAGGGCGGCCATCGCCTCGAGTCCGGCAATCGCTTCCGCCAGCGATGCCGACGCTTCGGCGGGCTTGTCGGTAGCCAGCAGCTTGTCGACGGCGTCGATCTGTGTGCGGATTTCTCGTGGCGAGATATCGGCGGCGCTCGCCACACCGGCCGCGGCGATCAGCACCAAGCCCGTCAGAACAAGCCTCAAAGAGCGTGACATGGCCTCGTTCCTCGGCAGATGGTTGATAGTCGTTTTCGCCGCCGCTGGCAGCCCGGCCCGCAGGAAGCGTGCCGGCTGCCGGCAGGCCTCGCCGCGTTGTCCAACAACCGACGCCGCGGCAGTTCCCGTGTTCCAGAATAGACACCGGTGACAGCCTGCGTCACGCCGAGTCGGAGCCCCGACCAGCCTCATCGACCTCCGAGCCCCGCGTGGTTGAGGCCAGGGGTCCGGCCCCCGCTCGCGGCTCGGCATTGGCGGTGAGTTGGGCGGCTGCCGAGAGCACGGTCGTCGCGACGATGGCGACCACCCAGGCCCCGCCCAACGGCAGGGCGACCCACCTGCAGACCGCGGCTGCAGCGGTGTCTCCGACGGCCGCGAGCAACGCGGCGGTGCCCAAGGTCACAGCCAGGACGACGGGGAGCAAGAGCGTCGCCGTCAGCCCCCAGGCGAGCCCGCGGGCAAGCGGATCTCGGTTCATGGGGAAAGACACTTCCGGAGGGAGGGTCGACTGCGGCCCCGGAAGGGCTCCGCGGTCGGAGCGGCAGCAGCGTCTAGTATTTTTTCGGGCCGGGGCCGGGTCAAGCAACCGCCCGCCGGCGGTTCCGGGGGCTCTCGGGGGTCGGTTGGTGGTGACCACGGATTGGGCGGGTTGGTGGTGAAGGATCGTGCGCATTTCCAGAGGCCGGGATGGCCCAACGGCCCGCCGTCCCCCCGGCTCGCGCCGGGGGGCTTCTATGAAAAGGGGACTGGCTCCGAGCGAAGCGAGGTGCCTGTACCCTTTTCAACGGCCCGCCCTCCCACCAGCTCGCGCAAAGCGGCTTTTTATGGTTTGGGGGCGCAGCGGGTACATTCATCCGGATGGATCTGATTACGTCATCCAGCCCCGTCTGGCAACGGATCGCCTGCCTGGCGAGCATCCTCATGCTGCTGATCACCGGCGGCCTGCTGCTCGGCCCGCCCGCTCGAGCCGACCGCGTCGAACTGGCCGACGGACGGATCCTCGACGGCCGCTTTGTGAAGCTGCCGGGCGTCGCCGTCGATCCGCTCGAGGAGGAACGCCGCGGCGGGGCCGGCTATCAGCCGATTTTGATGTGCGACGACGAACTGACCCGCACGATGGTCTCGAAGCGGCAGGTGCGTGAGGTCGAGCCGGCGGTGGTCGATCCCGGGATGGAGCGGATCCGGATTCCGCAACGGGTCCCGGAGGCCGGCAAGATCGTGGCCGGGGTGGGCACGATCCTCAAGACGACCCCATTCGACGAGTACGGCCGACGGATCATCACACTGGCCACGGCCGGGGGCCGGATCGACGTCGTCCAGGGGATCACGGAGATCACCCCCCGCTGGACGCGGGTCGAAGGTGTTCAGACCGAACAGCCGCTGCGGATCGACATGCGGCTGGCGACCAGTTCGATTCCGCCCGACGTGATGGCGCGGGTGATCGCCAAGCAGACCGACCCCAACGACTCGGACGAGCGGCTGCGGGTCGTCCGGCTCCTGATGCAGGCGGAGCGTTACGACGATGCCCGGGCGGCCCTGGCGGAGGTCGTCAACGACTTCCCGGCTCTCTCCGAACTGGCCGACGAGCAGAAGACGCTGGGCCGAATGGCCGCCCGGCAGCTGCTCGGTGAGGTCCTGGCCCGCGGCCGGGAGGGACAAGACCGGCTCGCCATCCAACTGCTCGAGTCATTCCCGGTCGACGACGCCGACGGCGAACTCCTCGAGCAGGTTCGCGAGGCCCGGGATGCCTATCGCGACCAGCGGGAGCGGGCCGCGGCGATCGTGACCGGCCTGCGGGAACGGACCGCCACCCTCGACCCCGACGTCGCTGCCGCCGCGACCGCGATCGTCGACGAGATCCAGCGGGAGCTCTCCTTCTCCACGCTGACCAGGCTGGCCACCTTCGAACGGGTCGGCCTCGACCCCGATCTGCCCGCCGATCGTGGCCTGGCGATCGCGATCAACGGCTGGCTCCAGGGGGCGGCCGCCGGCGACAGCAACCTCAAGCTCGCACTCTCGGCCGTCCGGCTCCGCAACCTCCTGCGGGACTACCTCGGGGAGGATCCGCCGCCCGCCCGCGAAGCTCTCCTGGAACGCATGCGACGGGAGGAGGCCTTCGGCCCCGGCACACTCGCGGCCCTGGCAGCCGCGATGCGGCCGCCGATCAACCCGCCCGCCCCACGCGGCCCGGGGCTCTACGAGTTGTCGGTGCCGATGCCCGAGGCGGGCGAGTCGGTCGGCTGCCTCGTTCAGCTGCCGCCGGAATACGATCCGCTCCGTCGCTATCCCGCCGTCGTCACGCTCCATGCCGCCTGGTCGACGCCGCTCAACCAGGTCGAATGGTGGGCTGGCTACCCGGGCCAGGACGGCCAGCGGCGGGGACAGGCGGGCCGCCGCGGCACGATCGTGATCGCACCCGCCTGGAGCCGCTCGCATCAGAGCGGCTACGAGTACTCGGCCCGCGAGCATGCCGCCGTGCTGGCCTCGCTGCGGGCGGCCTGCAAGTCGTTCTCGATCGACACCGACCGGGTCTTTCTGTCGGGCCACTCCCAGGGGGGCGATGCCGCCTGGGACATCGCCCTGGCCCATCCCGACCTCTGGGCCGGGCTGGTCGCGATCGTGCCGGCGGCCGACCGCTACGTGACCCACTACTGGCCCAATGCCCGCAGACTGCCGATCTATCTGGTCGGCGGCGAGCTCGACCGCGGCACGCTGCAGCGCAACGCCGCCGATCTCGATCGCTACTTCTCCAAGGGCTTCGACACCACCTACGTCGAATACCGCGGCCGCGGCCACGAGCACCTCTCCGACGACATCCACCGGATCTTCGAGTGGATGGCCCGCAAGCGGCGGACGTTCTTCCCGAGGGAGATCGAGGCGGTCACGCTCCGCCCCTGGGACCGGTTCTTCTGGTGGCTGGAGCTGGAGGGCCCGCCGGCCCGCACGGTGGTCCTGCCCGAAGCCTGGCCGCCGCCGACCGGCACCCGGCCGCTCTCGATCGAGGCCAAGAAGGGTGTGACCAACGCCCTGGTGGTGAAGTGCGGCGCTGAGCGGGTCCGGATCTGGCTCTCGCCCGAGCTGATCGATATCGATCAGCCGCTGACCGTCACCGTCGACGGCAAACGGGTATACAAGGGTCCGATCGAGCCAGACCCCGTCGTTCTTTTGGAAGACCTGCGGCTGCGTGGCGATCGGCAGCACCCGTTCTGGGCCGTCGTCGACACCGCCGCCGAATCGGCCGGCCGGTAACTTGCCTCTCCTCTTTCCCCCCACACTCCCTCCACGACCTTCAGGATGCCTCCCATGCCCACGCCCGCTCGGATCAGCCGCCGTCGCTTCACCGCCACCGCCACTGCCACCGCCGGCGGGATCGGGTTTTTTGCCGCGCCGCTGCTGCGGGCCAGCGACGCGGCCGCCTCGCCAAACGAGCGGCCCGTCTTCGCCACCATCGGGCTGCGGAACCAGGGCTGGGTGATCACCGACAAGACCTTCCCCTTCGCCGACTTCGCCGCGCTGGCCGACGTCGATGCGAATGTGCTCGGGGCGAATGTCGAGAAAGCAGCCGGCCGGCAGCGGGTCAAACCCGACGGCTACGAGGACTACCGGAAGATCCTCGACCGCGACGACATCGATGCGGTCATGATCGCCACCCCCGACCACTGGCACACCAAGATCGCCATCGAGGCGATGCGGGCCGGCAAGGATGTCTATTGCGAAAAGCCGCTCACCCTCACCATCGCCGAGGGCAAGCTGATCGAGCAGGCGGTCAGCGAGACCGGCCGCGTCTTCCAGGTCGGCACGATGCAGCGTTCCGAGAGCGGCCAGCGGTTTCTCAAGGCGATCGCCCTGATTCGGGCCGGCCGGCTCGGCACGGTCAAGAAGGTCGTCTGCGGGATCAACGGCATGTCGGGCTCGCCGGTCCTGCCGGAGGCGACCGTCCCGGCCGGCCTCGACTGGGACTTCTGGCTGGGCCCGGCCGCAGCGGTTCCCTACCGGGCCCTCCCCGAAATCCGCAAGGGCTACGGCGGGGGCGTGCCGCTCTACAGCAACTGCCACTACGCCTTTCGCAACTGGTACGAATACGCCGGCGGCAAGCTGACCGACTGGGGCGCCCATCATGTCGACATCGCCTGCTGGGCCCTCGGCGCCGAGAAGACCGGCCCCTCGCTCGTCAAGCCGCTGGCCTACGAGCTGCCGGTGGAATACCGCGACGGCGAGCCGGTCGTCCACGATCGCTACAACGCGGCCACCTCGTTTCGGATCGCCGTGGCGATGCCCAACGATGTCGAGCTGATCATCACGAGCGAGGGCGACAACGGCATTCGCTTCGAGGGCACCGAGGGCCGAATCTTCGTCAATCGGGGCCGGCTGACCGGCAAACCGGTGGAAGACCTGGAGGCCGACCCGCTGCCCGAGGGTGCGGTCGAGGAGGTCTATGGCGGGCCGGTCAGCGAGAATCACTCGGCCAACTTCATCGCGGCGATGCGATCCCGCCGGCAGCCGATTTCGGATGTCTGGTCGCACAACCGGATGCTCGAAATCTGCCATCTCGCCAACATCGCGATGCGGCTGGGCCGGGAACTCCGCTGGAACCCCGAGACCCGCCAGATCATCGACGACGAGCAGGCCAACAGTTTCCTGGCCCGGGCATCCCGCAAAGGCTTTGAAATCGAGGGCTAAGCCCCCAACGGCGACCGGCGGCGGGCACACACGTTCCACGTCCGTTTGACCTGCTGGCTCCAGTCTTCTTCCATCCGCACGGCGAAGCCGGCAGACTAAATCTTTTCCGCGGAGCGATCATGCGATGACGCGATTGCCGGTAATCACCCTCGTGCTGGCGGCAGCTCTGACGGCCGCGTGCGGCATGACAACCGCCGCCGAGCCGCGGCGGCCCAGCATCCTCTCCATCATCACCGACGATCAGTCGCCGTTCGACTTTTCGTTCTCCAACCCGGCCTCGACGCTCGAGGTCCCGGTGATCGAACGCCTGGCGGCCGAGGGGATGATTTTTGATGCGGCCTACCAGATGGGCTCGTTCAGCGGGGCTGTCTGCACCCCCAGCCGGCACATGGTGATGAGCGGCCGCACGGTCTGGCACCTGCCGATCAGCCCTGCCGGCCAGTCCCACTGTCCGCCGGGGCTCGTGTCGAGCACGCTGGCCGCCGTCTTCAATGCGGCGGGGTACGACACGATGCGAACCTGCAAAAACGGCAACAGCTACCCCGCGGCCAATCGCCAGTTCACGGTGCTCCACGAGGCGGGCAAACGCGACGGCACCCATCAAATCGGCAGTGGCTGGCATGGCGATCAGGTGATGAACTTCCTCGCCGAGCGGGAGCAGACCGCGGACACCGATCCGTTCCTGATCTATCTCGGGTTTTCCCACCCCCACGACACCCGCAACGGCACCCCGGAACTGCTGGAGAAGTACGGGGCGACCAACCACACCGACGAGGCGACGCGTCCGCCAGCCAGGCCGGGGCAGCCGCCGCTGCCGGCCAACTGGCTGCCGAAACACCCCTTCGATAACGGCCACATGAACGTGCGGGATGAGGTGGACGTCAGCGGCGTCTGGAGGAACCGCGATGAGCGGACGATCCGCAACGAGCGGGGCCGCGAGTATGCCTGCAGCGAAAACATCGATCGGCAGATCGGCCGCCTGATCGCCCCGCTAGTGCCGCTGGCCTCCTCGCTTGTCCTCGGGGCCGCCGCAGTTGCGGAGCAGCCCAACATCGTGCTGGTGATCGCCGACGACCAGGGCTACGGTGATCTTGGCCACACCGGCAATCCGGTCATCCAGACGCCCCATCTCGACGCTCTGGCGGCCGAGTCGACCAGCCTGACCGACTACCACGTCGCCCCCACCTGCTCGCCCACCCGGGCCGCCCTGCTGACGGGTCACTGGACCGACCGCACCGGGGTCTGGCACACGATCAACGGCCGCTCGATGCTCCGGGAGAACGAGGTCACCCTCGGCCAGCTGCTCAAGGACAACGGCTACGCCACCGGGATGTTCGGCAAGTGGCACCTCGGCGACAACTTCCCCTATCGGCCCGAGGATCGCGGCTTTGCCGAGGTCTACCGGCACGGGGGAGGCGGCGTCGGCCAGACGCCCGACTGCTGGGATAACGCCTATTTCGACGGCCACTATTTCCATAACGGCGAGGTCGTGCCCGCCGAGGGCTTCTGCACCGACGTCTTCTTTCGTGAGGCACAGCGGTTCATCCGGCGGGAGGCCGAGGCCGGCCGGCCGTTCTTCGCCTACATCAGCACCAACGCCCCCCACGGCCCGCTCCACTGCCCCCAGGAGTATCTCGACCGCTATCCCGATCAGCCGGCCGCCATCGCCGCCTTCTTCGGGATGATCACCAACATCGACGACAACGTCGGGGCGACCCGCAAGCTGCTGGCCGAGTTGGGCATCGCCGACAACACGCTCTTCATCTTCACGACCGACAACGGCACCGCCACCGGCGCGAAGGTGTTCAATGCCGGGATGCGGGGCCAGAAGGGGAGCGAGTACGACGGCGGCCACCGGGTGCCCTTCATCGCCCACTGGCCGGCCGCCGGCTGGAACCGACAGCATGCCTGCGACCGGCTCTGCCATGCCGTGGACGTGGTGCCCACGCTCGTCGAACTCGCCGGCGGCAAGCGGCCGGAGGGCCTGAAGTGGGACGGCGTCTCGATCCGCAGCCTGCTCGATCCGGCGGCCGACACCGCCGGCTGGCCCGACCGGATGCTGGTGACCGATTCGCAGCGGGTCCGCGATCCGATCAAGTGGAAGCAGACCGCGGTGATGTCGCAGCGGTGGCGGCTGGTCAACGGCAAGGAGCTCTACGACATCGAGGCCGACCCGGGCCAGCAAAACAACGTGGCGGCCGACCATCCCGAGCAGGTCGCGGCGATGACCGCCTTCTACGACGCCTGGTGGGCGGAGCTGCAGCCCACCTTCGCCCAAACGACCGAGATCTATCTGGGCCACCCCGAGGCCGCCGAGGTGGTCCTCACCTGCCACGACTGGATCGGCCCGGGGGAGTGCCCCTGGAATCAGAGCCGGGTCCGAGCGGCGGCGGGCTATCCGCGGCCTGCCGCTGACAAGAAGCAGCCCCAGAACAAGCAGCCCGACAAGCAGCAGCCCGCCGCCGGCGGGGCCGCCCGCCACGAGGCCCACTGGGCGGTGAAGGTCGTCACGGCCGGCGACTACACCGTCGCCGTCCGCCGCTGGCCGGCCGAGGCGAATCGGGCGATCGTGGCGGGGCTGCCGCCGGGGAAGCCCGTCCCGGGCGCGAGCCGGGCCTTCCGCCAGACGGCCGGCATCGCCCTGCCGGCGGTCTCGGCCTGCCTCCGAATCGACGGCCGCGACCTCGAGACGGTCGCCGTCGAGCCCGACGCGACGGTCGTCGAGTTCACGGTGCCGCTCGCGACCGGCTCGCACGAACTCGCGCCGGTCTTCCGCACGGCCGACGGCCACGAAGTAGGCGGCTACTACTGCACGGTGTCGGGGCCGCTGGAGCCGTGAGAGCCGGCGGAGCCAGCCACGCGAAGGACGTCGAGCCGATGAGCCACGGACCGCCGCCGGCAAGATCGTAATCTTCAAAGCCTGGCCGGACCACGAGGCGAACTTCACCAACAGGGCCTTCATGCAGAAGAGCCCCGCCGAGTTGGAAGCCTTCGCCCGCGAGAAGCTCACGTTTCCCCTGGCATGCTTCCTGATCGGCGCCCGGCGGCACGCGTATTTCCGCTACGGCTGGGGATATGATGTCGAGGACGGCCAGCTCGTCGAGTATCCCGAATACCACTGTCGCCTGGGGCCGCCGCAGGGAGAGGCCCGCCGGGCCGGCCAGAGCTGGGTCTTCACCCGCGACTTCGAACACGCCTCGGTCCGGGTCGACCTGGAGCAGCGGACCGCGACGATCACCTGGAAATCCGGCGACCTGCCGGCGGCCGCGGCGGCGGAGTCACCGGCGGAGCCTCGAGTCGCCAACGACGCCCGGCCGCAGCCGAACATCGTCTTCATCTTCGCCGACGACTGGAGC
>CALGAS010000027.1 GCA_937959175.1 uncultured bacterium
ACAATCGTTTCAGTCGCGGCAGCCGGCCCGGCAAGCTGGGCAAGCGGCCGGCGAGCGGTCGGGCGGGCCGCTGCCGGTCGCGGAACCTGGGCAAGCGGGTGACGGGAATGCAGCCTGCCCGTCAGAGCATGCGGCGGAGGTCGTCGAGCGTGCCGGCGTCGGCCGGGGTCTTGTCTCGCCGCCAGCGGACGATTCGCGGGAAGCGGACGGCCAGGCCCGCCTTGTGCCGCTTCGAGGCCGAGACACCCTCGAAGGCGAGTTGCATCACGAGCGTCGGCTCGCAGATCCGGACCGGGCCGTGCCGTTCGAGCGTCGTCGCCCGCACGATCCGGTCGATCTCGACGATCTCGGCGTCGTCGAGGCCGGAGTAGGCCTTGGCGATCGTCACGAGCCGCTCGCCATCCCAGACGCCGAGCGTGTAGTCGCTGTGCAGCCCCGCCCGCCGGCCGTGGCCCGCCTGGGCGTAGAGGAGCACCGCGTCGATCTCCAAGGGCTCGATCTTCCACTTCCACCAATCGCCCCGCACCCGGCCGGTGCGATAGGGGCTCGACCGTCGCTTGAGCATCAGCCCCTCGACGCCGCGGGCCCGCGACTCCTGACGGCTGGCGGCGAGCGCCTCCCAGGAGTCGCCGTCGACCAGCGGCGAAGTAAAGAGCCGCGGCGCCGCCGCCTCGCCGCCGGCCTCGAGCGCGGCGGCAAAGCAGGCGGGCACGAGCGTCTCGAGCCGTTGCCGTCGCTCGGCAAGCGGTCGGGAGCGGAGATCCTCGCCGCTCTGCTCGAGCAGGTCGTAGGCGACGAACACGGAGGGGATCTCGGCCAGGATCTTCTTGGGCACCCGCCGCCGGCCGGCCCGCTTGGAGAGGGCGGCGAAGCCCTGCAGCGTAAGCGGCCCCGCCTCGGCTGCCGAGACCGCCAGGAGCTCGCCATCGAGCACGGTGCCCGCCGGGAGGGCCTCGGCGGCGGCGACCAGTTCCGGGAAGGCCTCGTTGACCAGTTCCTCACCGCGACTCCAGATCGTGGCGTCATCGCCGCGGCGGACGATCTGGGCCCGCATCCCGTCCCATTTCCACTCCGCCTGCCAATCGGCCAGGTCGCCGAGGGCCGTTGCCACCTCGGCCGGCCCTGTCTCCTCGAGCGGTGAGGCGAGGAAGAAGGGATAGGGGCGGCGGTCGTCGGCAGCGGTCTCGGGATCGAGCAGTGTCGCGAAGCCTTCGGCATCGAGCCCGCCGCCGGCCAGGCCCATCAGCCGGTGGGTCATCACCGCCGGCTCGAGGCCTGCCAGGCCGGCGAGCGCCCGGGCAACGAGCGTCCGTGAGACGCCTACCCGCAGGCCGCCGGTGACCAGCTTGTGCCAGACGATTCGCTCGCGGGGGGCGAGCCGTCGCCAGGTGGCGGTCACCACCTCCCGCTTGCGGTCATCGCTGGCCCCGCGGAGGCCGTGGATCGTGGTGGCCAGCGTCTCGGCGAGGCCGGGGGAGGGGAGGGCCACTGCGGCCGGATCGGGCTCGGGCAGGAGCAGGGCGAGCGTCTCAGCCAGGTCGCCGACGTGGGCGTAGGAGTCTTCGACGAGCCAGTCGGGCAGGCCGGTCTCCTCGGCCACCCACTGCCGCAGCTGCCGCGTCGAGACGACCCGCAGTTGGCGGGCCCCGCAGAGCACGCCGACGGCCGCCGCCGCATCGGCCGCGGTGGCCGCGGAGAAGAAGTCGGCCAGGGCGGCGACCTTCTCCTGCGTTTTGGTCGTTCCGTCGAGCCGCCAGTAGAGATCGGTGAAGTCCTGCATGGCCCCGCCTCACGGCTCCTCGTCGTCCGTCCCGTCATCGGCCGCTTCGTCGGTCGCCCCGTCAGCCGCCTCGCCGGTGAACCGCGTCGCGAGCGGGGCGGCGTCGAGGCCCCGCTCCCGCAGGTAGCGGGCCAGCACGTCGGCGAAGCCGTGGGTCACCAAGACCCGGCCGGCCCCCGAGGCCCGCACCGCCTCGAGCAGCCCGGGAAAGTCGGCGTGGTCGGAGATCACAAAGCCCGTGGCCACGTTCCGCCGCCGGCGAACCCCGCGGACGGTCATCCAGCCGGAGGCGACCGCGATGCTCGACTCGCCGAACATCTTCAGCCAGGGTGTTCCCAACACGCTCGGCGGGGCGATCACCAGCGCCCGCCCGCCCCCGACCCGCCGCGCCCGCGGCGGCACCCGGTCGATCGGCGGCAGCGTGACGCCGCTGGCCCGGTAGGCCTCGACGAGCTTCATGACGGCGCCGTGGGCCACGATCGGCCCGATCGCCGGGTCGAGCAGGGCGGCGATCCGCTGGGCCTTGCCGAGGGCGTAGGCGAGGATCACGCTCGTCCGGCCGGCGTCGCGGTTGGCCCGCCACCAGGCGTTGATCTCGGCGGCGACGCTGGGTGGATCGGGCCAGCGGTAGACCGGCAGCCCGAAGGTGCTCTCGGTGATGAACACGTCGCAGGCGACCGGCTCGAAGGGGGCGCAGGTCGGGTCGGCGGCCAGCTTGTAGTCGCCGGTGACGACCCAGGTTTCGCCCTTGTGCTCGAGCCGCACCTGGGCCGAGCCGAGCACGTGGCCGGCGGGATGGAGCGAGACGGTGACGCCGTTGATCGTGGTCGGCTCGCCGTAGCGGACGGTGTCGATGACGGCGTTTCCCCCCATCCGCGTCCGCAGGACCGGCTTGCCGGGCGAGGCGCAGAGATAGCGGCCGCAGCCGCTGCGGGCGTGGTCGGCATGGGCATGGGTGATCACCGCCCGCTCAACCCGCCGCCAGGGGTCGACGAAGAAGTCGCCAGCGGCGCAGTAGAGCCCCGCCCTGGTGACTTCAAGCAGCGGCAACGACGGACTGGGCACTCGGCAGGCTCCCGGAATGGGCGGGAGCGGCCGCCTCGCCCGGCTCGAGCGTCTAGCGGTAGGCCGCTGCGCCGACCGCGGGAAAGCGATACCCGCCGAATCCAAAGGGAGCGTAGCGGGGCCAGTCGCCCGCGGCGACCCCCGGCTGCGTGCCGTACATCTTCCAGGTGGGGGTCCGCGGCACGGTCGGCGGCACGTAGTACTTTGGCCGCGTGCCGTGGCCGGTCACGTAGGGGCTGGCGCCCGGCTTGTAGGGGGCCTGGTTCTGCGGCTGGCCGGTCGAGGCGGCCGAATAGCCGCCCGAAAACCAGCGGCGGCGGCCGGCGGCCTCGGCGGGGAGGCAGGTGGCCGCGGCCAAAAGCAGAGCGAGGCAGGGGAGGGCGGCGTGTCGGTGCATGGGGGCTCGTCTCGTTCGGGGAAGCGGGGCGTTACGGAGATCTCGGCCGATGTGCCGGCAGCCGCAGCCTCCCTGCCCGGTTTCCTGCACCATCTCGATTATCGACCGACGACGGCGGCCCGCTTCGCCCCCACCCGGGCCGGCATGGCTCTGCGGCCTGCGCCGGTCGTGCGGCCCCGGTGTGCGGCCCGTCTGCGGGTCCGGCGGATCGCGGGGATGGCAAGCATGCCCGCCAACGCCAGCAGGCCGAGGGTGCCCGGTTCGGGTACCGCTGAGAGCGTCACGGTATCGTAGCCGAACCAGCGACCAGCGCCGCCCGTGCGAGCCACCCGAACGACGATCTCCTGGCCCGCGTCCGACGCCAATGCAGTGTAGCTCAGCAGGTCGGTCACGGTGTTCTCGCCGCTGCCCGTCACCTGCCCGCCGAGGTCTGACCCGACGAGCGAGTCGATCTGCTGGCTGATCGAGACGAAGTTGTTCAGCCCGTCGAGCGTGCCGAGGCCGAACTCGTAACTGGCCGATCCCGGGTTGGGCGTGGCCGCACCCACGACCACCGTCAGGTCATAGGTGTCGCCCTCGACAAAGTTGACGCCCGTGCTGTAAAGGGCCGAGTACAGGCCCGTCGAGGACGATGCATGGATCAGGATATCCGCACCGGTATCAGCGGCGAACACGCGGGTTGCGTTCGTCTCCTCAACCCACCCCAGGGTCGGAAGAGGCGTTGTGGCAGCTACCGCGAAGGTGCTGCTGTCCGACACGCCATCAAGCCCGCCGATGAACGTGGTGGCCGATGCGACATGCGAGAGGGCGGCAGAAAAGGCGGCAGCGAAGAAGACGAGGCTGAGCGATCTCATCGGGATGTCCTCGGAGCGTGGATCTCTGGTTGGTCAGGAAACGATGGCGAGGCGGTGTACGGCAGACGGGCAAGCCATGGAACGGATTGCCGGCCCTCTTGAAGCCACCCGAAAAGTACTGGCCGCAAGCCACCCGAAAAGTACTGGCCGCGGTTCTCAAAAAAAACTGTTTTCTTGCAAAAATCCAGAAAGATGTTGCACTTCAGATGAGCGGGCGATGAGGCTGCAGCGGCCTTGTCTCGCCAGCCAGCCCGAAGGGGTGCCGATCATGCTCGACGTCACACGAGTTCCCGGAGTGCTCCTGGCCCTGGGCTGGTACCACCCGAAACTCCACCGCGGCGTGGCCCGGTACGCCGGCGAGCACGGCTGGCATCTCAACTCCAGCTTTGCCCTCGATGGGATCGTGCCTCGCGTCTGGCAGGGGGACGGGATCGTCACGCAGCATCTCTGGACCCGGGGCCGCTGCCCGGTTGAGGCCCTGCTGCGGCGGACGCGGATTCCCGCGGTGAAGATCGGGCTCCACGTGCAAAACGACGATCTGGCCATCGGCAGGCTGGCGGCAACGCACTTTCTCAATCGCGGGTTTCAGCAGTTCGCCTACGCGATGACCCGGGAATGCAATCCTGTCCGGCTCGAGGCGTTCCGGCAGGCGCTCGCCGAAGCGGGGCAGACCTGCCGTGTCATCACCGTGCGGCGGGCCGCGGCAGCCTGGCCGGCGCGACAGGCGGAATGGACGACGCAGCTCCGCAAACTTCCCCGGCCGCTCGCCCTGTTTGCGATCACCGACGACATCGCAGCCGAACTGATCGAGGCTGCCCTGGCGGAGGGAATGCATGTGCCGGATGACGTCGCCATCCTGGGAGTGCGAAACGACGACCTCGTCTGCGAGTCGCTGTCGGTGGGGCTCAGCTCGATCGACAACGATCTCGAGACGGTCGGCTATCGGGCGGCCGCTCTCCTCGGCGAGTACATGGCCAGCGGCGATCCTCTCCCGAAGGCACCGCAGCTGGTGCCGCCGCTTGGCGTGGTGGAACGGCAGAGCACCGACGTGGTGGCGATCGAACACCCGGGCGTAGCCAAGGCGGTCCGGTTTATTCGGCAGCGGTTTCGCGACCCCGTGACGATTGCCGAGATCGTGGCGACCTCGGGCATGAGCCAGCGGGGCCTCTACAAGGCGTTCCAGCAGACCGTCGGCCGCTCCATCCACGCCCAGGTGATCCGCGAGCGGCTCAATCAGGCAAAGAAGTTGCTCCGCGAGACCGACCTCGCCATTGAGACAATCGCCTGGCAGGCCGGCTTTGGCGAGCCACGGACGATGTTCATGCACTTCCGCCGTGACACCGGGCTTGGTCCGCGGGAGTGGCGGAAATCGGAGCGGCAGTCGGACTAGGCTCCGCCGCCGCGGCAGGTGTGGCCCAGCCGATGGTGACCGGCAGCCCGAAGGCCTTCTCGAAGAGTTCCGTCCGCCGCTCGGCGCCCCAGATGTCGGCCTGCGGCTCCTGGTCGGCGACCGCCTGAAGGGCGACCCCGCCGTCGGCCTGGGTGACGAGCACGTCGCGGACCTGCTGGGTGCGGCTCCGGTCGAGGCCGCCGGCCAGCCGGAGGATTCCGGCCAGCCGCTGGACCCGCCGCTGGTCGTCGGAGGAGAGCCGGGCGAGGTTCTTGTGCTTCCGCTTCGGCAACGCGCCGCGGTGGTAGCGGGCGATGTTGGCGATCAGCTCGAGGTCGGTGGCCCGCAGGCCCGGCAGCCGGCTGTTGCGGATCAGGTGGTAGCTGTGCTTGTGGTGCTGGTCGTAGTTGATCACGTAGCCGACGTCCTGGAGGCGGGCGGCGCACTCGAGCAGGAGCCGGTCGCCCGCCGGCAGGTCGGCCGCCTCGGCGAGCTGCTCAAAGATCCGGCCCGCCAGCCGGGCCACCTGCCGGCCGTGCTCGACCTCGCCGGAGCAGGTCGCGGCCAGCCGTTCGATCGCCGCGTCCCGCAGGCCCTCCTGCCCGCCGGCGGCCGGCGGCCCCTGCAGCTCTTCGATCATCTCCCGGACGAGCCCGTCCCGCACGCCGCGGGTGTGGACGGCGAGCGTGTTGACCCGGAACCGCTTCATCAGGGCGTCGATGATCGAGAGGCCGGCGACGATGATGTCGGCCCGGTCGGGCGTCATCCCGGCCATCGAGCGACGGGCCCGCAGCGGCATCTTCTTGAGGCGGTCGAGCAGGTGGCGGAGCTCGGCGTGCGAGACGTGATAGCCGGCGACCGGCACGTCCGACTCCCGCTTCGAGGCCATCACCAGCTCGGCGAGCGTCGTGAAGGTGCCGCCGCAGCCGACGAGGAAGTGGGGGGCGAAGAGCGGGCGGCTGGTCTGCTTCTTGAGGATGCTGCCGATCTCGGCGTCGAGCCCGGCGAGATTCCGCTGGAAGGCGGCCGGCTCGGCCGGCTCGCCCAGCCGGAACTGCTCGGTCAGCCGGACGGCCCCCAGCGGGGTCGAGAAGATCGACTCGATCAGCTGGCCGGTGGCGAACACGATCTCGGTGCTGCCGCCGCCGATGTCGGCCATCACGACGTTGCGGCCGGCCAGGTCGAAGGCGTGCTGGACGCTGGCGAAGGCCAGCCGCGCCTCCCGCTCCCCGGAGATCACCTCGACCTCGAGCCCCACCTCCTCCCGGACGCGACGGCAGAACTCGGGGCCGTTGCGGGCCTCGCGGACCGCGCAGGTGGCGATCGTTCGCAGGGCCGACGCCTGGAAGCCGGTGGCGATCTCCTTGAAGGTCCGCAGGGCGGCGACCGTCGGGTCCATCGATTCGTCGTCGAGCCGCGCCTCCGCCGAGACGCTCCGCCCCAGGCGGGTGGGCTCCCGTTCCTCGTCGAGGATCCGGTAGTTGCCGCCGCGAAGGGCCTCGGCGACGAACAGCCGGACGCTATTGGAGCCGATGTCGATCGCGGCCAGCCGAGAGGAGAGTTCGGCCGACAGCCACCGCTGGCGTTCGTCGTGTTGGAGATCCACTTTTCATGCTCCCGGCATCGGCTGACACCAGCATACCTTCGATCGACTACAATCGGGCTCGTTGGATGTCGATCCGCCCGCCAGGACGCCCGCAAGACGCCGTGCCCCTTCCGCCCCCGCTCGTCTTCGGTGCCGTCGCCTGCACGCCCCCCCTGGCCGCCGCGGCGGTCACGGTCGGCAACTTCGACGGCGTGCACCTCGGCCACGCCGCGATCGTGCGGCGGCTGGTGCCGATCGCCGCGGAGCGGGGCGTGCCGGCGGTCGCCCTCACCTTCGACCCGCATCCAGCGAGTATCGTCCGGCCGGCGGCCGCGCCGGTGCCGCTGACAACGCCCGGGCGGCGGGCGGAACTCCTGCTGGCCCTCGGCCTCGACGCGGTGCTCGTGCAGCCGGCCGACGCCGCGTTGTTGTCGCTGTCTGCGGAAGCCTTTTACAGAGAGATACTCCGCGGCCGGCTCGGCGGGATCGCCTTCGTCGAGGGGAGCGACTTCCGGTTTGGGGCGGGCCGCGTTGGGGATGTCTCGCTGCTCGAGTCCCTCGCTGCCGCAGATGGGGCGACGGTGGAGGTCGTGCCGCCGGTGGCGGTCGACGGGCAGTCGGTGTCGAG
>CALGAS010000028.1 GCA_937959175.1 uncultured bacterium
GGATGCCATGGCCGAGATCGGCCCCGCCCCGCGTGGGCAGGGCTACGGCCACCACCGCCGCCTCCGGACGGCTCCCCATCGCCGCCAGATCGCTGAGGCTGACCGCGAGGGCCTTGCGGCCGATCGCAGCGGGGGGACAGTCTGGTCCGAGCAGGAAGTCGGTGCCTTCCATCAGCATGTCGACGGTCACCACCGTGCGGCGACCGGCCGGCGGCCGGAGCACCGCGGCGTCGTCGCCAGCCGGCACCTCCAGACGCGGATCGGCCGGCAGGCCCGCCAGGATGTCCGCCACGAACTCGGTTTCCGACGCCATCGCTCGCTCGCTCAGAGGTGCCGCGTTGGCATTCTACCGCCGATGGCAGGCGGCAGGCTCCGGCCGCTATCGCCAGAGCGTCTCTGAGACGATGTGGCCAAAGAGCGTTTCCCGGCCGCGGAGCACGTAGAACTTGATCGGGTTGAGGTGCTCCTCCTCGGCTTTCTGCAGGATGTAGGAGAGATTGTCCATGGCGATCGTCTCCCAGACATGGAGCCCGACGAGGATGTCGCCCTTGCGAATCCCCTGCTCCGCCGCCGGCCCATCGGGCCGAACCTCCGCCACCAAGAGGCCGCCCCGATAGCGGGACTGAAGCCGCTGGACCGTCGCCGCCGGCAAGGGCTCGAGCCGCAAGCCCACCTCCCGCCAGGAGCGGTCTGCGATCGAGGCGGGCTCGCGGGTCATGGCGGCCACCGACAGTTCGACCTGCTCTTCGCCGCCCGCTCGGACCACCGTCAGCGATACCCGCTCACCGGGCTTGCGGCCCAACAGCGCCCGTTCGACGTCGAGCTGATGCGTGATCGCCACATCGCCGATCCGCTTGATCCGGTCGCCCGCCTTGACGCCCACGCAGTCCGCCGGACTGCGGCGATGCACGGCCTCGACCACTGCTCCCTGTCGGCCGTCACCCCGCACGACGAGCCCGTGCCAGGTGTGGGCGATCCGCTCGACCGAGAGCAGCTGCGAGACGACATCGAGCACCTTGTCGATCGGAATCGCAAAGCCGATTCCCTGGGCGCCGGCCCGCACCGCCACATTGATGCCGATCACCTCGCCGTCGATGTTGAGCAGCGGGCCGCCCGAGTTGCCCGGATTGATGCTCGCATCGGTCTGGATCAGGTCGTCGTATCGCTGCGTCCGGCTGACCTCGACGTTGCGGTGCAACGCTGAGATGATCCCACGGGTGACGGTGTGCTCGTAGCCGTAGGCGTTGCCCAGGGCCAGGACGGTCTCACCGATCATCAGGTCGGAGGAGGTTCCGATCCGGGCGACCGGAAGCGGCTGGTCGACATCGAGCTTGACGACGGCAAGATCGGTGCGGGGATCGTGCGAAATCAGCGTGGCGGCTACGGTGCGTCCGCTGGCGAGGGTGACCTCAATCCGCTTGACGCCCTCGACCACGTGGTAGTTGGTGACGATGTAGCCCCGGGAATCGAGCACCACGCCGGTACCCATCCCATTGACGCGGCGAAGCTCGCCCCCCTCGCCCTCAGCGGAGCCGACCAACTTCTGGCCGTGGATGTTGACGACCGAGTCACGCTGGCTTGCGACGGCGACGACGATGGCGGTCCGACGCGATTCTGAAGCCCGCGCCGAGACCGCGACCAGGACCAGGCAGCATGCCAGCGACACCAGGGCCCGCTCGATCCGCATCGGCACTCGCTCCCTCGAGGTCCGCACACCCGCTCGCCCGCCGCGAGGGAAATGGTGCTGTCAGCAAGCATCGGCCCCGGGGCGGGCGGTGTTGACCGGGGCCCGGGCCGACCGGCAGAGTTTCTCAGCGGCCAGCGGCGAGGGCTCACGAAGGCCGGGCCGTGCGGGCAGCAAGAAAATTATTCATGCCCGCGGCTCTCGCCGACCAGCAGCGGCAGGATTTGGAGCACGAGGAATCCGCCGAGCACGACGAGGGCCACCACCGGCCAGGCTCCGGCGATCCGCTTGCCGAGATCCCAGCCGAACTCGTTGGCCAGTCCGCCCACCAGCGCGGCCACCAGGAGCAGGCCCAGGGCCGCCAGGATGATCCCGCAGCCCAGCGAGGCCATCGTGCCTCGAAACGTGCCCAGCTCGCTGTATTCCTCCTGATGCAGATCGATCGCCCGGCCCTTGGCCAGGCTCCGCGGCACCGTGTCGGCAAGTTCGATTGCGCGGGCGGCGTCGCTCCAGCTGGCCGGCGGGATGGCGTCTGATCGGGCGGAGTCTGCCGGGGGCCCGGATCCGGCAACCTGGCTGGCCAGCTGATCGAGCATCGCCTCGGCCGGGGCAAACTCAGCCGGTGGCGGAGGATCACCGCCCTGCCAGTTCCAGGGCCGGGACCAGTCATCGGGGATCTCGATCGTCAGCGACTCAGTGGTTCCCCGCAGCGTGAGCCGCAGCCCGGGATCGCCCGACGGAGCCGCCTGCCAGCGAACCGGAACCCGGTCAACGCCGCCCAGACCGACGACGAGGTTCTGCCATGTTTCGTCTTCGGGACTTGCCCCCAGGGCCGAGAGCCGCCCGGGATCGCCGGTCAGCACCCGCACGAGATCGGCGTCACGAGCCAGCCACCGCTGCACCGCGTCGCGATCCCGCTTGATGAGGTGCCGTTCCAAGACGAGCGATTCGACGGCTCCCAGCGGTCCCGTCCCGGCCAGCGCGGCCTCAAGCTGCCGTTGGACCGCGGCCACGAAGGGATGGAGCCGCGCGGGCAACAGCGGCAGGAGCACCCCGCCGGTATCGCGGCGGATCATCTCGAGCTCCCAGGCCCAGAGCATCGAAACCGCCGGCGGATGCGAGACCAGCAGCGGCCGGCCGGCCTGCACGAGCATTCGCACCGACTCGGCCCGGGCATCGCTCCAGCCGTCCCGGCCAACGAGAATGGCGTCGCAGGCCTTGGCGTCGAGCAGCGACTCCCAGCTGCTCTGACGGGCGTCGGCGTACGGTTCTGCCGCCGTCTCGGCGACCAGCGTAATCCGATCGCCTCGGCGGACCGCCGCCTCCGCTAACGCGGCGATCCGTCGATCGCTTCCCAGCAGGCCAAGTTCCATGGGAGTATTGTTGACGCCCGCGGCTGCCGCGGCCAGAGCGGGCTGCAGGACACGCCCACGGGCACTCCGCGACCCGCGGATTTCCGCTGCTGGTATAAAACCAGGGCTCTGCCGCAGCAGGCGGGGCGTCGCCCGATCTCGGAACCAGCCATGCACGCGGAAGTGATCGCCATCGGCGATGAACTGGTCACCGGCCAGCGGCTCGACACCAACAGCCGCTGGCTTTCGGCAGAGTTGGCCGTGCTGGGGATTCCGGTCACGTTCCACACGACCGCCGCCGACACCCTCGAAGCGGGTGTCGAGGCGTTCCGGATCGCCACCGGTCGGGCCGACATCGTGCTGGCCACCGGTGGACTCGGCCCCACGGCAGACGATCTCACCCGCGACGTCCTCGCGGCCCTGGCAGGCACGCCCTTGGAGGAATCCGCCGAAGCGCTGGTCGCAATCGAAGCTCGCTTCCAGACCCGCAACATGCCCTGCCCGGCGTCCAACCGGCGGCAGGCGCTCTTCCCACGGGGGAGCCGGCTGATCCCCAATCCCGACGGCACCGCTCCGGGCATCGACCTGGCTGTTCCCGGCAACGGCCGGACGAGCCGCATCTTCGCGCTGCCCGGCGTGCCCGCCGAGATGCGACCGATGTGGGCAGCGAGCGTCAGTCCAGCCATCCTCGAGATGATGCCCGACGTGGCCACGATCCGGCAGCGGCGGATCAAGTGCTTCGGAGCCGGCGAGAGCGCCATCGAGGAGATGCTCCCTGATCTGGTCCAACGCGGCCGCGATCCGCTGGTCGGCATCACGGCCCACGAGGCGACGATCACCCTGCGGATCGCCGCCCGGGGGCGTGACGCGGCGGAGTGCGATGCCAAGATCGCCGCTACCGAGGCGGTGATCCGCGACTGCCTCGGGACGCTGGTCTTCGGAGTCGGCGATGAGGAGCTCGAGGATGCGGCCCTTGTCGCGGTGGCGGATGCCGGCGGCAGTCTGGCCACGGCCGAGATCAGCACCGCCGGGGAGGTGGCCGCCTTGGCGGCCGCCGCCTCGGCCCGCCGGCTGGCCGCCGGCCAGACCGCCGCTTTCGTTGGGGCAGATGTCCGGCCGGCTGCGTGTCCGGACGATGCCGCGATGCTGGCAGCCGATGCTCGCCGCCGGTGGAACGCGGCCTACGGCCTGGCCGTGGGCGGCCTGCACGATGGCGCCGAAGGCCGGCCGGCGGTCACGATCGCCCTGGCATCGGCTGCGGGCACCGAGGCAATCGAGCACGTGCTCGGGGGCGGACCTGCTCTGGGGCGACGGCGGGCCGCCAAGGCGGCCCTCGACCTGGTCCGGCTGCGAGCGGGACGTGCCGGGGAGGGAGTCCGATGAGTCGGAGCAACCTCTCGGGAACTGCCGGCCTGGCGGCCTGGCGGACGACGATCCTGTTCGTCGGCCTGCTTTGCCTGATCGGGCTGATCACCTGGCCGTCTTTCCTGGGCCGGATCCAATACGCCCGCACGAGGGCCGAACTGGCCGCCATTGCCGACGCCGCTGCCGGAGCCCGCCTGGCACCGGTCGCCAAGCTCTTCACGACCCTCGCCCGACTGATCGGCCCGGCGGTCGTGAATGTGACGGCCGACCGCAGGCTGCCGGGCTTTGCCGACGAGATCGCCGCCCTTCACGGCCACTCGCCCGGCGGCATCACCGACGAGTCGGTGGGGTCGGGCGTGATCGTGGAGTCGGACGGGGTGATCCTGACCAACTATCACGTCGTCGCCCGGGCTGACACGATCACGATTCGGCTCGCCGATGGCCGGAGCTTTCCGGCCCGGCTGCTCGGGGCCGACGCCGGCACCGATCTGGCGGTGCTCCAGATCGACGCGGAGGGACTGCCTGCGGCCGGCTGGGGAGACAGCGGCGAGGTCGAGGTCGGCGAGATGGTCTGGGCGATCGGCAACCCCTTCGGGCTCGACCGCACGCTCACCTACGGGATCGTCAGCGGGGTCGGCCGGCGGGGCGTGACCGGCAATCCGTTTCAGGAGTTTCTCCAGACCGACGCGGCGATCAATCCTGGCAACTCGGGTGGGCCGCTAGTCGACGTCAACGGCCGAATCGTCGGGATCACGACCGCGATCGCCGGGCCAGACTCCCGCGGCATCGGGTTTGCGATTCCAAGCAACACCGCCCGCGAGGTGGTCGCCGCGATCCTCCGGCTCGGCCACGTCGAGCGGGGCTATCTCGGCCTCGCGTTGCGAAACACTGTCGATAACTCGCCCGGCGTGCTCGTGATGGCCACCGAGCGAGACGGGCCCGGCGATGAGGCGGGGATCGAGCCTGGCGACATCGTCGTCGCTTTCGATGGTCAAGATGTCGCCACACCAGCGGGCCTGGTGCTCCTCCTGACCCGGGCCGAGGTCGACCGCGAGGTGGCGCTCGAGATCATCCGCGGCGACAAGCGGTTGCCGCTGCGTGTTCGAGTCGGCCGCCGGCCACGCTAGGCCCCGCCGCGGGACCTCACGCCTCGGCCGGCGGCCCGCCGGTCGATTCCGAAGAAGCCTCGTCGCCACTGTCGTCGGGTGCGTCGTCGAGAAGCTTTGTGAAGTTGAAGTCACCGCCGCCGCTGAACGAGAAGCCGCCGGGCTTCTCGGACTGCTCGTCCGCGGCGGGAGCCGGCTTTGCTGCCGCCCGTGGCCGCTCGACCGGCGTGCCCTGGGGCCGAGCTCGCATCTTGGCTGCGATCGTCTCGAGCCAGGGCGTGGCCGGAAACGCGTAGGGGCGGAACTTCTCGAGCGTCCCGGTCTCCTCGTGGATGAAGAGCCCCCGCTGGGGCCCGAGCTTACTGGCCGCCGGGCTGTCGATCAGGGTGCTCGAGTCGGAACTGCTCATCTGGAAGACGACCCGCAGCTCGAACTCCTTGATCGCTCCCCGGTCAAAGGTCCGCTGGAGATTGGTCAGGGAGTCGCACCAGGTGATCACATGAATCCCGACGGTCGGGCCGTCCCGCAGCACGGTCAGGAAGTTGTCGGCGGGGCCGGCTTTCTTCTCCTCGCCGAAGCCGCCGAACCCGAAGTCGCCCTCGGCCTTGCGGAGTTCGCGGAACCGCCCGAGATCGCGGACGACCAGAAAGACCGCTTCCCCGTCGAGCACCTGCTCATCGAGCCGCCGCTTGACCTCGGTGGCGAGGCTCTCCATGGCCTCCGCCACCCCCAGCCGGCCGGCCACCTCAATCTCGTGCGGGAGATGCTCGGCCAGCCGAGAGAGCATGATGTCGGGCTTTTCCTCCGCGATCGCCGGCTCCAGCAGCACGAACCGGCCCATTCGGCCGAGGGCACCGCCGGGGAACGGATCGTGCTCGGCCGCCAGGCTGACCATCGTCATGGCCAGGAGGCTGGTGCCGAGATCCTCCCGCTGGCCGGCGATCAGCATGTTCGCCCCGCCCTGCCGTCGGAAGATGGCCGCGGTCGGATCCTTGATCGCGATCGCGTCGCCCAACCAGGCCAGCGGGGCGACCAGTTCCTGGCCGTTGACCGTGCCCGTGTCGAGCATTTCGGTGAGCAGGGGATTCTCGGCCGGATCGGCGGCCTGGTTGCCGTCGAAGACGATCCGCTCCAGGGGCGGAATGTCGGTCCTCCGGTCGGCGAGCTTGCGGAGGTCGCCCAGATACTGCTCCCGCTGCTCATCGGTGAGAAACACGACCTGAAACGGGTTGTTGCCCTCGACCATGCCGTTGGCGTCGTTGTAGATCGCCTCACCGGGACGGGTCAGGAGCCGGGCGGCGGTATTGTCGTCGCTGAGGATCAGGCTCGAATCGGCCTCGTTGCACTGCAGCGCGATCCGAACGGCCATCTGCCCCATCGTAGCCCGCGGCAAGCTGTACGACCCGCCGAGGGTCTGCGAACCGAGCAGGACATGGATCCCGAAGGCTCGCCCCTGCCGGACCAGGCGATCGAGAATCAGGGCGGCGTCCTGGGCGATCTTGTCGTCCTCCACGAAGATCTCCTGGAACTCGTCGATCAGGAGGAGGATCCGCGGCATCGGGTCGGGATGGTTGGTCTGCCGAAAACCGGCCACGTTCTGCACCGAGAGTTCCCGGAAGAGATCACCCCGCCGCTTCAGCTCACGGTCGAGCTGCTCCATCACCGACAGGCCAAACTCCCGTTCACTCTCGATCGCGATCACCCGGGCATGCGGCAGGGCATAGTGGTCGTAGAGCTTGAACTCGACGCCCTTCTTGAAGTCGATCAGATAAAACTGAATCTCGTCGGGGCTGTACTGCAACGCCAGGCTCGTGATCATCGCGTGCATCAGCGTCGACTTTCCGGAGCCCGTCTTGCCGGCGATCAGGACGTGCTGGCTGGTGCCCTTGCCGAGCTTGAGATACTGCAGTTTCTTGGCACCGGCCGGCCCCAGCGGCGCGAGCACCTCGTTGGCGGTGCTGCCGTGCCACCACTCCGCTTCCGAAGGGGCGACACGATCAAACGGCACGATCACCCGCTTGGCGGCCTTGGCCGCCTGCCCGACCCGCTGAATGATCTTCGTGAACACCTCGTCCGATGGAGCCTGCTCGACCGTGAGCGGCCAGCGGGAAAACTCATGGTCGCTCCAGGTGAACTCTTTATCGGCAAGCGTCAGCACGGTCGCATGCTGCTCGACTTCCTGGAGA
>CALGAS010000029.1 GCA_937959175.1 uncultured bacterium
CCCGGCGCGAGCCGGGGGGACGGCGGGCCGTTGGGCTTTCCCGGCCCCCGGAAGCCCGCCAGCCGTTCACCCCCGCTTCCGCCGCCCCCGGGCCTGGCATGCCGGGCAGAAAAAGGTCGCCCGTTGGCCGAGCACGATTCGCTCGATCGGTGTCGTGCAGGCCCGGCAGGGCTCGCCCTCGCGACCGTACACGCGGTGTCGCCGCTGGGCCCGGCCGGGCCGGCTGTCGGCGGTGCGGTAGGTCTCGTCACCGATGCTCGAGCCCTCGAGCCGAACGGCCTCGGCGAGCACCCGCCTGGTCTCGGCGGCGACCCGATCCCAATCGGCCCTCCGCAGTTGCCGACAGCGGGTCCGCGGATCGATGCCGGCGCGAAACAGGATCTCGGCGGCGTAGATGTTGCCGATTCCCGCCACCGCCCGCTGATCCAGGAGGGCGACCTTGATCGCCCGTTGAGACTCGGCCAGCGTCCGCCGAAGGTCGTCGCCGGTGAGCACCAGGCCGTCCGGTCCGAGTTTCGCTGCACCGCAGGCCGAGGCGAGGCCGGCGTCGTCAACCAGCGTGATCGTGCCAAGCCCGCGGCGGTCCCAGAAGCGAACGCAGTGGGGTTCGTCACGGCCGGCGAGATCGATCACCAGCCGCGTGTGCTCCTCGCTGGGGGCCTCGACGACGAGCATCAGCCCGGTCATCCGCGGCTCGATCACCAGCCACTCCCGCGGCCGCTCAGCCGTGGCGGCGATCTCGATCACGACCCGCTTGCCGCGGCGATGGACGCCGGCGATCCGGCGGCCCGCCAGCCTGTCGGTGATCCGCCGGCGGCCCGGCCTGACAGCGAGCGGCCGCAGGTGGCTGCGGGGAAACGCCGCCGCGGTGATCCGCCGGCCGACGATCCCCGCCAGGCCGCGGCACATCGTCTCGACCTCGGGGAGTTCCGGCATGGTGAGGATGATACGAGACGGATCCGGGAGGCTTCTATGCGGCGGGGGATCGGTCTGCAGTAGAATCAGCGGAGTTGTTTATGGCCGCGGCTGGTTCCCCCCTTGGAGACAACACAATGGCAACGCCCCAGAGCGTTCTTTCCCGCCGGCGAATGCTCGCCGGAGTCGCTGGGGCCGCCGGGATCGCGGCTGCTCGCGGGCCGTTGGCGATCGCCGCTGACGCTGCCGCGGCGGCGTCAGCACCCACCGCCGAGTCGCTTGCCGGAGTGCTGCATGAATCGCTCAGCCCCGAGCAGCGGACGAAGGTCTGCTTTCCCTGGAACTACACGCACCCCAAGTTCGGCCTCCTGCGAACCCGGGTCGGCAACAACTGGAATGCCACCGAGCCCGAGGTTGCCAGCGACTTTTTCACCGCGGATCAGCAGCGACTGGTGCGGGAGATCTTCGAGCACCTGATCGAACCGGAGTGGCATGCCCGCTTCGACCAGCAGATGGAAGACGACTGCGGCGGTTTCGGCCACGGCCATTCGATCGCCCTGATCGGTGAGCCGGGCAGCGGGCAGTTTCAGTTCCTCCTCACCGGCCGTCACATGACGCTGCGGTGTGACGGGGATGCGGCGGAGCATGTCGCCTTCGGCGGGCCGATCTTCTACGGCCACGACGCCGGGGGATTCAACGAGGAGAAAGATCATCAGGGCAACGTCTTCTGGCCGCAGGCCCTGGCGGCGAACCGGGTCTTTGCGATGCTCGACGGCCGTCAGCAGCGCGAGGCGCTCGTCGCCCGGCTGCCCCGCGAGAACGCGGTCGCCTTTCGCGGTCGCCGGAGCCCGATCTCCGGGATTCCGGTCAGCGACCTCTCCCCCGACCAGCGAGAGGAACTCGAGAAGGTGCTGACGGTTCTCCTCGAGCCCTACCGCACGGTCGACCGCGACGAGGTGCGGGGCTGCCTGGAGCGGCAGGGCGGGCTCGATGACTGCCGGCTGGCGTTTTACACGAAGGGAGACATCGGCAACGATCGTGTCTGGGACAACTGGCGGCTCGAGGGCCCGGCCTTCGTCTGGCACTTTCGAGGCGCACCGCATGTTCACGTCTGGGTGAATGTCGCCGATTCGCCCGCCGTCGCCACCAATGCCTGAGCCAGAGAGGCTGTCGCCTGCCGTGAGTTTCGAGTGCTGCATCATCGGAGGCGGAATCGTCGGTCTGTCGATTGCCCGGGAACTTGCGGGCCGCGGGCATCGAGTGCGGCTTTTGGCACGCGAGCGGCGGCGAGATACCGCCTCCTGGGCCGCTGCGGGGATCTTCCCGCCGGCCCCCGAGCCCGGGCCGGAGGCCGCGAATGCCAACGCCGGACTGACCGCCTACAGCGACCGGCTCCACCGGCAGTGGGCTGCCGAACTCCATGCGGAGACCGGCATCGACAACGGCCTGGAGGCCTGCGGGGGCCTGCATCTGGCCGGCGATGCAGCCGCGCTGGAACGGCTCCGGGAATCTGCCGACGCCTGGCGAGGCCGGGGCGCGGAATGTCGCTGGCTGGAAACCGGCGAGTTGGCTCGACTGGAGCCGGTCCTCGCCGACGCGATCGCCGCGGGACGGGTTGTCGGCGGATTCCTGCTTCCTGAGGAGGCCCGCTTCCGGCCGCCGCGACACCTTGAGGCCCTCGAGCGTTCGTGCGAAGCCCGGGGGGTGCGGCTCTGCCATGGCTGCGAGGTCACCGGCATCGAGATCGCCGGCGGGCAGGTTGCGGGACTGACGGTCCGCGGCTTGGATGGCGATGAGGAGATCACCGCCGACCGCTACATCCTGGCCGCGGGGGCCTGGTCGGGGGCCCTGGCCGAGTCGCTCGGCGTCTCGATCGACACGCGGCCGATTCGTGGTCAGATCGCGCTGTTGCGGCTGCCGCAGCAGATCCTCACCCGAATCATCAATCTGGGCCTCGACTACCTCGTGCCGAGGGAAGACGGCCGAATCCTGGCCGGCTCGACGCTCGAAGATGTCGGCTTTGATCCGGAGCCCGTGCCGACGGAGATCGACCGCCTGCTGGGCGTGGCTGCCGATCTGCTCGGTGACCTGTCGGCTGCCACGGTGGAGCAGACCTGGGCCGGGCTGCGGCCGGGTTCGAGCGACGGGCTGCCGTCGATCGGGGCCACGCCGGCGGCCGGCAATGCATTGCTGGCGGCGGGGCATTTCCGAGCCGGCCTCCACCAATCGACGGGCACCGCCGTGATTGTCGCTGACATGGTCGAGGGCCGGTCGCCACCGCTCGACATCACGGCCTTCGCGCCCGATCGGCCACCAGGCCCGCCGGGCCCCGATTCGGTGCCCACAATGCTCGCCCGGGCCGCTGCGGCAGGCTAGCCGGTGGTCGTCGATGCCGGCCGGGAGATCGGCTGATCGCGCCGCTCCCCGTCAGGCGGCGTGGGGTGAGAGGCGGTGATGGATCGCCTCGATGTCACCGGGTCGGAGGCCCCCATCCGGACGGCCGGCTGCGACGACACCGGCCAGATCGGCCAGCCGCTTGATGGCCGCCGGGATGCCGGCGGCAATCTCGTGAACCGCATCGATCGCGGGCTCCTCCCAGCCCATCCCCTCGGCAGCGAACCCGGTAAAACTCAGCATGTTCGCCGTGTCAGTGCGAGTACCCGGCAGGAGCGAGACGCGGATCGCAGTGGCCTCTGTCAGTCGTCGATCGCGCGTGATGAGCGTCAGCAGCCGGCCCTGTCCGGCCAGCACCAAGGCCGACGCGGGCTGCCGCGCTCGGCAGCGGGCGAGCAGCCCGGCAAGGTCTGCGTCGCGTGCAAGATGCGCGTCGTCCGCGATCACCAGTGGAGGGAGATCATCCTGGCAGGCCAGCCAGGCTCCCACGTCGCGAACGGCACCGCCCCCGCCGGCTGTCGCGGCGGCGAGCCTGTCGTCCGCGGCAAGTTGATGGAGGACGTGTGTCTTACCGACTCCGGGCGGTCCGCAAAGCACGGTCAGGCCGCCCGCCAGGGCAGCGCCGCAGGCGACCTTGGCCAAGGCCGCCCTTTGAGGATCGGTCAGCGGCACCGAGGGATCGGTCATGGGGTTGTTGCCTCTGCAGCATTTGAATCGTCGGTCTTGTGCGGCGAGTTGGTCGTCGGGGCGAAGGTGAGGACTTCGCCCAAGACTGTCACGCCGACGGCGGCCAAGGCGGCGGCCCAGGCTGGCACCGGCGGCCGGTCTGTCCGGCGCACGAGGATGACGGCATCACAGCCGAGGCTGGCGACGGCCAGCCGCTGCCGTCGGATCGGCCCCGGCCGAAACCAGATCCCGGCGTCGACGAGCACGATCCGCTTGTCGTGGAGCCGTCCACCGTCGGCTGGCTGGCCGGACTCTCCTGCGAGGGCATCGCCTTGGGCGAGCAGCGCGACCTCGCGGCCGCGGGCTTGGAGCGTGCGGGCCAGGCAGGCGGCAAGCGTCGAGCGGCCTTCCCCGCGTTCACCGCCGGTGATCGCGATGACGCGGTGGCCCGCCAGCCTGGCCGCTTCGACCTCGTCCGCGAGGCCGGCCCATTGGTCGTGCCCGCTCTGCAACAGCTTGGCGATCAGGCCGCCGCCTTCGATGCCAATCGGTGAGGCAGGTGGTGCCGACGGGGCCCCTGGTGGAGGTGGTGCAGGT
>CALGAS010000030.1 GCA_937959175.1 uncultured bacterium
CGTGGAGGTGTCGTCCGGGGAGGACTGCTTCTCCGCCGGCTGGTTGTTGGCTGGCTGGTTGTCGGTTGAGGCAGCCGGGGCGGCGGCTTTGCTGGAGGCGTCCGGCGGCAGCTCCGCGGCGACGGCCGGGAGCAGCCAGCCGACCGCGATCGCCAACGAGGCCGAGAGCAACGGGAATCGCCAGCCCGGCGGCAGCCACTGGCCAGGTGCGATTTGAGGCGAACTGAAATGACGCATGCCGTCTCCAGCCTGGCTCACGGCCCTGGCCGGGGCAAGCAGAAATCGGACGCAGACGGCGTTTCCAGGGCCGGGCCCGATCCGGCTGGGTACGAAGGCCGCCGCGGAGAGGTCAGCGGTCGTCGTAGACCCGCGTCACCTCTTCCTTGGTGATCGGCGTCGGGTGGTCCTCGCTGACCAGCTGGACCTGGACCCGCTGGTCGCCGGCGCGGTGACCGCGGGCCCGGATCCGATAGACGACGTCCTCACCCGGAGCGAGCCGGGCCAGCGGCTCGAAATCGACGGCCAGATTTTCGACCCGGTGACCGCCCGGGCCGGTGACCTCCACCGGCTCGAGGTCGCCCAGGAGGACCGCGGCCAGCCGCACGCCGGAGGCTGCCGCCGTGCCCTCATTGGCCACGCGGATCACGTATTCCGTGACCCCTTCGACCTCGATCGGATCCTCGCTGTCGGCCACCTGAAAGGCGAGGGCGGCGAGGCCCTCGACCCGGCAGACGTGCAGGGCCTGGTCGGCGGGGCCGTCGGTGCTGCGGGCGGCGGCCGTGATCCGCTGCTCCCCGGCCTCGACCGGCATCACCACCACCTCGACGGTGCCGGTCTCCCCGGCAGGCAGTTCCTCGAGGTTCCAGAGGACCCGGTGGGTTCGCTCATCGTGCCAGCCGGCGTTGTTGGCCCGCACAAACTTCATCCCCGGCGGCAGCTGGGCGGCCAGTTCGACCGAGCGGGCCGAGGCCGTGCCGGCATTGTTCATCGAGATCGTGCACGCGGCCGGCCGTTGCAGGAATCGGCGGGCCGGCATGTCGATGGCCATCGACAACGCCGGTGCCGTCACGATGACAGGCATCTCGGCATCGATCTCGACGCCGCCGTCGGCTCGAGCGGCAAACCGGGCCGGCAGGCTGCCGGGGCCGCGAGTGCCCAGGACCAGCTCGATCGTCTTTGACTCCCCGGGCTGCAGTTGGCCGACGTCGAACTCCAGTTCGCCACCGGCTCGGTGGGAGACGGTTTCCGGCAGGAAGGCCTCCAGGACGACGCCAGTGGCCGTTCCCGAGCCGGGGTTGGAGATCGTCAGCACGACATCGAGGTCCTGGCCGATCCGCACCGCGTCGGGGGGCGGGGCTTCGATGGCCAACGCCGGCTTGGTGGCCCGCGATCGCAGCGTCGCGTCGGCCCGGAAGCTTACGCTCGCGATACTGCCGATATCGCCCTCTTCCTCCGGCATCAACTCCATCAAGACCCGAGCCTCGCCGCCGGGTGGCAGCACGCCGAGCGTCCAGATGAGACCGCCCGCCTGGCCGCCAGCCTCGGCAGCCGGGCTCGCCGGGGGCGTCGTGGCGATCAGCGACGTGCCGCGGGGCACCGCGTCGCGCAGCGTTACGTCGTGGGCGGTGGCACTGCCGACGTTGCGAACCAGGATTTCGTAGCGGGCCGGCTTGCCGACCTGAATCTCTCGGGGCCCCCGCTTCTCGACGGCCAACTGCGGCGTCTGCACCCCTTCGAGCTGGAGCGGCCCCGGCACCCCGTTGGCCGCGACGTCGGACACCGCAGTTGGCGGGTCGGTATCCAGCGACGCTGGAGCAGACGGCGGTGAACTGGCAGCCGGCAGCGGTGGCATTCCGACGGGCGGGGCAGCGGCGAAGGGAGGCGGCGCGGCGGCCGCAGCAAGCGGCGCGGCTGCAGCAGGCAGTTCGGCGGCGGAGCCGGTAGCAGTGATCTCGGCCACGGCCGCGGCCGGCGGGGCAACCGCAGCGGCGTCACTGGCGGAGCGGCTGACTGCAACGGGCCAGGCCGCCGGCGGTGTGGCGACGAACGCGGGCGGGGGCGTCGGCGGCTGCGTGGGACCAGGCTGCTGATCCACAGTGGCGGGAAGCGGAGCTGGCTCGCCGGCAGTGGCCGCGGCTGGTGGAGGCGGCGTCAGCGGCGGCTCGGGCATCGCCTCCGCGGCGGGCGGGACGGCGTCGAGCGCAGCCGGTGGCATCAACTCAGCGGGCTGGGATGCAGGTGGGTCAGTCGGCAGATCAGTTGGCTCGTCAGCCACCAGGTCGGTTGGCGAGTCGTTCGGCAAGGGGTCGGCCACAGGATCGCCGGGCTCGGCAACTGCTGCCGGCAGGTCGGCAGGGGCCATGTCTGCGGCGGCCAGGTCTGCAGGGGCCGAGTCGGAAGCGGGGCGGTTGGCCGGGGGCAGATCGTCGGCCGCGTCAACGGCAGCGGCCTCGACTAGCGTGGGGGTCGGGTTGGGCTCCATCACTTGTGGTGCGGCTGACGGTGGTTCAACCAGCGGCGGCAGATCGGGCGAGGAGAACCGCGACAACGGTTGCGATGGTTCGCCGGCGGGCACGTCGGTGTCAGGGGTGAGACCGGCGGGCGGCTCGCTGTCGTCAGGCTGGGTGTCGATCTGGTCGTCGGCCGCGGGCATATCGGGTGGGGCGGCCGCCGGGTCGGCTGCTTCGTCGTGCGAGACTGGTCGAGCGGAAAAGCGGCCGTCGTTGCTGCCGGCGGGCATGGCCGTGGGTTCGTCGGCCGGTGCTTCCGGCGTCGACCAGCGGCTCACTGCCGGCCGTGATGCCGGCGGTTCGGCGGGGGGCGTCAGCGGCACCGCAGCGGGGTCGTAGGCCAGGCCAGGCGGTGGCAGCGCGGCATTGTCGCTTGCGATTTCATCTCCGCTGGCGGCATGCTCGACCGGGCCAGCGTCCTGTCGATCGGCCGCGGTCTCGGTAGCCGGCGGTGCTCGACCAATCCCGAGCGCGAGCACGAGCCCGAAGCCGGCCGCAGCGCTGGCGACCGCGCCGATTGCCACCGGCCAGAGCGAGTGCCGGGGCGGGACGACGAGATCCTGACGGGAAGCCCGCGATGGCGTCACCGACTCAGGCGTGTCGGCAGCAGGCGTGTGCGGAGCGTCGCTGGGTTCGGGCATGATCTCACCTGTAGGCCGCCGCGGGGACACTCCGCGGCTTCGGCTAGAAGGCGGGGAACTACCAGACCGCCGCCGCCGGGAGAAGGGCAGTCCCGGCCCGGGGAAGAGGCGGGGCGAACCGGGCAGGCCGGGCAAAGCCGGGCGAAGCCGGGGGGCTTCTATGGAAAAGGGGACTGGCTCCGAGCAAAGCGAGGTGCCTGT
>CALGAS010000031.1 GCA_937959175.1 uncultured bacterium
ACGGTCGGGCAGACGACGATTTCGATCGGCAGGCCGAGATCGGCCACCATCCGCCTGACGACCAGCGTCTGCTGCCAATCCTTGGCCCCGAAATAGGCGACGTCGGCCGGCACATCGTGAAACAGCCGGCAGACGACGGTGGCCACGCCCGAGAAATGCCCGCGGCGGGCCTCGCCCTCGAAGCGACGGGCCGGCCCGTCGACGACGATCCGCGTGGCATGGCCGGGCGGATAGATCGCCGCGGCGGCCGGCGCGTAGACCCAGCGGACGTTCTGGCCGGCGAGCATCGCGAGGTCGGCCGTCAGGTCGCGAGGATACCGCTCGAAATCCTCGCCCGGGCCGAACTGCGTCGGGTTGACGAAGATCGAGACGGCCACCGCGTCGCACGCGTCCGCCGCCCGCTCGACGAGCGAGACGTGGCCGGCATGGAGGCTGCCCATCGTCGGCACGAACCCGACCCGCCGGCCCGCCTGACGAGCCGCGAGCACCTCGCCGCGAACCGTCGCCGGGTCGGCGACGACCCGCGGCTCGATTCCCGTGGTCGCACCAGGGGGTGAGGCCATCAGAGCATCGCCTCGACGGCAGCGGTCGCCTCGTCCACGGCACCCGCCAGATCACCGGCATCGACCGTGATCACCGCCTTGGGGGCTCGCTGGCAGCGGCCCTTCGGGCATCGCAGCCGCCGCTCGAGACGCTCCTGAAACTGCAGCAACGCGGCGGCCGACTCGCCTGCCAGGGCCGAGGCTGTGCCGGCGGCGAGATCGGCGAAGACATCGGTGTGGACCGCGCCGCCGCCACGGCGGAAGGCAAGCCGCTCTTCGATGGCCTCTTCAGAAAGCTTGAGGAAGATGGCCACATGGGGGGCGATCACGTCGCCGGCGAGCCGCTCGTAAGACCGTTCAAAATGTTCTCGGTCTGCCGCAGGCACCTCGTCGGCCGCGACCGCCGGCACCGCATCGAGCCAATAGTCGAGGATCGTGCCGTGGGGGTCGTCTTCCCAGGAGTCGGCCAAGAGCGGCTGCCGCCAGGCCGCTGTCATTTCGAGCAGCCGCTCCCCGGCCGCTTCACCGCCGAGGCCGATCGGCAGCGGCACCGGCGCGGTGATCAGTCTGGCCAGCGTCGCATCGGCGACGGCGGCGGCCACCTCGGCGGCTCCGCTGCCAGGCACCCCTACCACCGCGACCAGGGGGTGCGTGACCGAGATGTTGTCGAGCAGATCAGCCACGGTGCAGGAGGCCGGGGGAAAGTGGAGCTCGGCGGCGATCTCGGCCGAAGGCTCGAGCACGAAGCGGCGGGTCGCCATCCGCGGATGGGGAATCGTCAACTCGGGCGAGTCGTACACGAGTTCGCCGTAGAGCAGCAGGTCGAGGTCGATCGTCCGCGCCTGCCAGCGGCAATCCCGCCGACGGTCGAGCGTGTTCTCGACGGCGCAGAGCGTGCCGAGCAGCTGGTGCGGCGGGAGTTCCGTCTCCACCAGGCAGGCGCCGTTGAGGTAGGCACCCTGATCGAGCGGACCACCCACCGGTCGCGTCTCACGGTAACGGCTCACAGCGAGCAGTTCGATGCCCGGCATGAACCGGAGCAACTCCACTGCCCGGTCTAGTTGTTCTCGGCGGGGACCAAGGTTGGACCCACATCCGATCAGGCATCGTGCCATGGCAGATCCTGCGGCTATTCGTTTCGCCTGATTCTACCGCGGACCACCCTCCCAAAGGCAACTCGTGACAACTGGCGGCAAATGACGGCAATCGGCCAAGGGCTTCCATCGATTCAGTGAGATCGGGGGGGACATCCAGGCCACGACCAAGGTCGTCGACTGTCGATCCCTCATGTCGTCGCCCCCCAGACTCACGAATTTTTCAACGGTTTTTCGGCAGGACTTTCCCCGAGATTTCCCCCGACGGCGTCGTGCGAAGCCGTTTGCAGCAGATGCCCGCTGGCGGCAGAGACGAAGGATGGAGAAGAGGGTGTTTCTCGCGAAAAGAGTGCGGTGAAACACGTCAAAAATGTCCTGCCTGTCATCTCTTCAGCGAACGTCGCTGGCGATGAGTGGCATTCTGTGGAGCATCCCAATCTTGTCAAGCATCGGCAGCGGAGACGCCGCGGTGTCATCATGCGGACGGTTCGTTCGCCGCTGTGTTGCGGGTATCGCATGCCGAACGAGCCGTTTGAAAATTTTTTCATGCCAGCAGTGCAAGCATTGTCGGAATCGAAGCGAGATGCTGTGCTGCTCCGTGCGGTCTCCCCAATCTGAAGGCCCTCAGCACACGAGGCACCGAGAACAGCCATCATGCACGAAGCCCGGTTTTCAGGGTCCGCATCCGCCGATGCCCGGCGTGAAGACGGCAGCACCGACGCCGATGCGCCGCCGTTTGCCGCCGATCTCCACGATGGGGTCCCACCTGCCGGGGATGGCCGTGATCAGACGACCGGCGACCGCAACGACTCGTACTGGAGCGTTTCCCGCCGGCCGCTGACGAGCCTCGTCTTCGCGTTGCCGCTGGTGCTGGCCTACGAGGGAGGTGTGTTGCTGTTGGGGCCGTCGAAGGCCCGCAACGGGGCGGATGTCTGGCTGCGAACCCTCCTCGATACGCTCGGGTTTGGCGAGTACTTCCTGCTTCCGGTGCTGACCGTGGTGGGGCTCCTGGCCTGGCATCACGTCGAGCATGATCGCTGGCGGTTCAGCGGCCGCGTGCTGGCCGGCATGGCCCTGGAATGCGTGCTCTGGGCCGCGGTGCTGCTGGGCATCGCCAGGCTGCAAAACCGCTTTTGGCCGCTGCTGACGGCCGATAGCTGGCCTTTGCTGGCGGTTCCCGGCGGCGAGAGCGTGCTGACCCGCCTGATCGCGTTCTGCGGAGCGGGGCTCTACGAGGAGGTCTTGTTTCGGCTGCTGCTCCTGCCGGCGGTCGCGTGGGCTGCGGCCCGGCTGGGCGCGGGGCCGATTGCCGCGGCATCCTGGGGGGTCGTGGGCTCGAGCCTGCTGTTCAGCCTCGCCCATTACGTCGGCCCGCTGGGAGACGTCTTCGATCCCTACAGTTTCACGTTTCGGTTTCTGGCCGGCTGCTTCTTCGCGGTGCTCTTCGAGATTCGGGGGTTTGGAATCGCCGCCGGCAGCCACGCGGCCTACGACATGCTTGTCGGGCTGCTGCCCTAAAGCCCGCCCACCCCGTGAGGCCCCGCAGCCTCGACTGCCCTTTTGTTGCCGGCCCGGGGGACTCCGTATAATGCGGCCGGTTTGGCATCACCGCGACCGTCCGCTGGGTGACGGTCGGCGATGCCGTACGTCGCCGGAGTCATCGATCGTGTTGTCGCTGCGACCCAAGGCCGGCGAACTCGTCTTTCAAGTGTTCGGCCGCCCGCTTCACCCGGAGTTGTTTGACCTCTGCAGCACGAGATCCATCGATCGCGGTGACTATTCGGCCCGCGTGGTGATCACGTCCGGCGGTCATGTCGTCACCTGGCAGCATGGCGGGCTGACGCTCACGGAGGTCGCCGCGGGGGCCGGCCAGCCGCTGCCCCGCAAGCGGCGGCTGCTCTCGCATCGGATCGGCGGCGAGCGGAGTGATCGCGTGCAGTGCCGCGGCGGCACCACTTACCAGGCCTGCTTCCAGCTCGAGAGCGTCCCTCCGGAACTGTTCTGGTCGTTTCAGGAGGAGCTCGTCTCCGCCGGCAGCCGCCGGGGGCTCCTGCATCGGTTTGAGGCGGGCGGGCGGATGTCGCTCGGCGCGGTCAGCCTGATCGAGATCGAGACCGGCCCGCGGAGCCTGCTCGTCCAGGCCTTCCACACGTTTCCCGACGAGCTGGCCATCGTGAAAACGCAGTCGCTCTTCGAGGCCCCCTGACGCCCTTCCGCATTCGGCACAACCCGCATTTGGCACAAGTAGGCATCGATGCCCGAAACCAGCCCAGCCGCCCGTCGGGCCCGCGTCCTGATCGCCGACGATAACGAGCCGAATCGCGAACTGCTGGAGGCCTATCTGGCCGACATCGACTGTGATATCGCCACCGCCATTGATGGTGCCGACACGCTCGAGCAGGTGGCATCCTTTGGTCCCGATGTGATCCTGCTCGACGTGATGATGCCGAAGCTCTCCGGCTTCGAGGTCTGCCAACGGCTCAAGGGGGATCCCGCCACCAGCCCGATCATGATCCTGATGGTGACGGCCCTGGGCGAGCTCGGCGACATCGAGCGGGCCGTCGAGGCCGGCACCGACGACTTCCTCTCGAAGCCGGTCAACCGCGTCGAGCTCGTCAAGCGGGTCGAAAACATGCTCAAACTCCGCCACGTCAGCGACGAGTTGGAGCGGTTGCGGCAGTACATCCGGACCATGGACGACGACCAGCCGCCGCGGTGAGCCGGGAGGGCGAACCAGCGACATCGCCTGCGGCGATTTCGATCGCTGCAGGCTGGAGCCGGCAGAGGCCCGGAGGGCGACGCCGGCGGGAAAATCAGCACGGTTGCGGCAGTACATCCGGACCATGGACGACGACCAGCCGCCGCGGTGAGCCG
>CALGAS010000032.1 GCA_937959175.1 uncultured bacterium
AGGGCAGCCTCCAGGTGGTGGTCGTGCCCGAGCCCGCCGGCGTGGCCGTCTGGGGTCTGGGGCTCGTGATGGTCGGAGTCGCGGTCCGGCGTTGGCGGCGGTGACGGCCACGCGGTGGCACTTCTGCCAATGGCACCCCATCGGCTTATGGGCCATCATTGGTAGTGGGGGAAGAGCCTTGCCGATGTCTGCCACCCGACGCCGCGGTTTTACACTTGTCGAGTTGTTGGCGGTGATCGCGATCATCGGCCTGCTCGTCTCGCTGCTTCTGCCCGCCGTGCAATCGGCCCGGGCGGCTGCCCGGCGAACGCAGTGCGGCAATCACCTCCGCCAACTGGCGTTGGCCGCGATCGGCCACGCCTCGGCCAACGCCGACACGCTTCCGCTCGGCAGTCGTGAGCGAGGTACGGGCTCGAGCGCCCGCGCGACCAACCACGGCCTGTTCACCGATCTGCTGCCGCATCTCGAGCAGTTGCCCCTCTACGGCGACCTCGATCTCGAGGGCGACACGATGTCGGCCGCGAAAAACGCTGCCCACCGCTACACGGTGGTGCCCACCTACGTCTGCCCCGCGTGGCCCGACCCGATCGTGTTTCGCAACCATCCCGTGAACTCCCTGATGAACGGCGCAATCCTCATGTATCAGGGCGTCGGCGGCGCGGTGCGGGCCGGAGAGAGCCTGCCGCCGACAAATACGAGTCCCGCCCATGGAAACACGTCCAACAACGGCCTCTTTACCTGGGCCGCGGGCCGGCCCCTGGCCTTCGCCCGCGACGGGCTCTCCAACACGCTGTTGCTGGGCGAGTTCGTCCAGCGGGATGTCGACGCGGGGAGCGGCAGCTACAACTTCCAGCAGGCCCCTGGCAATGCCCGCCCCTGGATCTTCGGTGGCACCAGCAACTCGGCCCGCGGGTCCTACGCGTTTAAGTGCGTCCAGAACCACGGGATCAACGCGAAGGTGGATCGCGTCGCCGACGGCGTGCTCTTCAACCATCTGCCCTTCGGCAGCTTCCACTCCGGCGGGGCGTTCTTCGCGCTGGGCGACGGCAGCGTGCACTTCCTCTCCGATTCGATCTCGTTCGATCTCTACAAGGATCTCGCCTCGGCGAATAGCCGCGGCCTCGACAGCGGCCCGTCGGTGCTGCCGTGAGGATCTCGGGCTCGTTTCGCAGGGCCGCAGGTGCCGCGTTGGCCCTCATCGCCTGCGAGCTGTCCATGCTGGCCGGCGGCTGCGGCCCAAAGCGACCGCTCCTGCCGGTGCAGGGCCGGGTGCTGCTCGACGGCGAGCCGCTCGCCTTCGGCAGCGTCAGCTTCCAGAGCGAGTCGGGCCAGCCGGCCACGGCCCGGATCGAGCCCGACGGCAGTTTCACGCTCGTCGTTTTCGGGGAGGGTGCCGGGGCGGTGCCGGGGCCAAACCGCGTGCTCGTCACCTGCTACGAAGGCCAGCGGCAATCCGCCGCCGATCGCGACCGGGAGCCGGTCTTGGGAAAGCTGCTGATCCCCGACCGCTACACCGCCTACGAGACGAGCGGCCTGGTGATCGACGTGCAACCCGGCATGGACCTTCCGGTCGTCCTGCAGCTGACCCGGTAGGCCGGCCGCCGGACGCCGAGCCTGCTCGACCAACTGCGTGAGGTGGTCGCGGCGGTGAAGATTCCGGTGCAGGCGGTGACCAGATTCCGTGGCCGTCACCTTTTTCCCATGAGATCCGAATCGGCGTAGAATGCGGGTTCATGAGGTCGCTGATTTCCCCGTCTTCCGGTCGATGTGTCCCGTGACAGACCCGACCACAAACGTGAAGCCCCGTACGCCCTTCGAGGAAAAATACCTCGCCGAGGCTCGGCGGATCTGCCTCGAAACAGTGACCGATCCGCGGTACGAGATTTTCTTGTTTGGATCGCGGGCCCGGGGGCATTGCGACCATGGCAGCGATGTCGATATCGGGATCGCCGGGCCCGAGCCACTCCCAGGCGGGATATCGCACCTGCTCTGGCTGCTGACTGAATCCGACGTGCCCTGGCGGTGTCAGGTGGTCGATTTCGCGCTCGTGACCGACGAGAAATTCCGGCAGCACGCCTACAAGGGCCGCGAGATATGGCGAGCGGCGAACTAGGCCAAGACAATCTTCGTCGGGCACTGAAGGGCTTCGCCGATCTGCTCGCCTTCGACAGTGACGGCCTGCCGGAGATCGCTCGGGATGGAATCGAGAACGGCCGAATCCAGAAGTTCGAGTATTGCGCCGAACTGTTCTGGAAATACGTCCGCTCGTGCCTGCAGTCGGAGGGGAGGGAGGTGTCCAACAGCCCGCGGGGCACCCTGAAGGAGTCGCTCGCCCAAGGGTTCCTGCTCGACGCGGAATATGCTGCAGCCATGCAGATCTACGAAGACCGCAACGCATGCAGCCATATCTATCGGCAGGAACTCATGCCACTGATCCTCGGCCGGCTTCCCACGCATCTGGCCCTCATGCACGCCGTTCTCGCCCGCCTGCCGAACTGAGCTGCATCCCCTGTTGCACGATCCCGTCATTTTTACCGGAAAAATGACGACCACGTGACAGGGTCCGCGAGGGGCCTGTTGCGCTGGCAGAAGTGCCAATAGCCCGGGGATCCGGCGGTCTCTAGTGTTGGTTGTTGGAGGTAGCCATGGTCGAAGTGCGGTCGGGAGGTTCGCGGGTTAGTCACGGTGGCCCTCAGGTGCCCGCGGCGATCGCGGTCACGGCCGCATGGCTGGCCCTGACGGCGGCCGGGCTCGCCGGGCGGGCGGTGGCGGCCGACACGCCTCCGTCTCCCGCCGACCGCGAACTGCTCGCCGACCGGCCGGTGGCGGTGTGGCGGTTCGAGACCGATGCCGGCAGCGCGACCGCGACCGGCGAGTCGCTGCCGGCCGAGGGCGTGGCCACGGCCGACACCGACGAGCTGCCGCCGGCCGAGCCGATCGAGACCCGCATTGTCGGCAGCGTGCTCTCCGGCCAGCCCGGCCCGCGTCCGCCGCGGCATCCGGAGCCGCGTCCGGAGCCGCGTCCGACGCCGCGGCGGCATCGGATGCCGCGCCGGCTCCGCTCGAGCCGCCGCCGGCGTCGGCCCGCACCTTCACCGGATTCCT
>CALGAS010000033.1 GCA_937959175.1 uncultured bacterium
GCCTGTACCCTTTTCCAACCCGAGGACACACGGAATACGGCCCCAGGGCCGCGGTCACCCTGCCGCGAACACCTCGTCGAGCCGCTCGACGTGGCGGGCGATCGCCGTCGGCTCCATGAAGCTCGACTCGAGGCTGTTACGGAGCAGCCGGTAGGCGGCCGCGGCGTCGAGCGGTAGCGCGGAAAGGATGCCCTGATAGTTGTCGCCGACGTAGCCGCCGAAGTAGGCCGGGTCGTCGGAGTGGACGCTCGCCCGCAGGCCCGCCTCGAGGAGGGCCGGGAGGTTGTGGTCCTCAAGCCGGTTGAAGACCCGCAGCTTGACGTTTGAAAACGGGCAGACGGTCAACGGGATCCGCTCCCTCACCAGCCGCTCGACGACCGCCCGGTCTTCGAGGCAGCGGACGCCGTGGTCGATCCGCTCGGCCCCGAGCGCATCGAGGGCGCCGGTGATCGAGGCGGGCGGCCCCTCCTCGCCGGCGTGGGCGACCGCATGGAGTCCCAGCGAGCGGCACTTCCCGAAGACCCCTTGGAACTTCTCGGGCGGATTGCCCCGTTCGCCCGAGTCGAGGCCGACCCCGATGAACTGCTCGCGGTAGGGCGTCGCCTGCTCGAGCGTTTCGTAGGCCTCCCGTTCGGTCAGGTGGCGGAGGAAGCACATGATCAGGGCCGCCGAGATGCCCAGCTCCCGCTCGGCCTTCTCGACCGCCCGCGAGAGCCCTTTGACGACCGTCTCGAAGGGGACGCCCCGGTCGGTGTGGGTCTGCGGGTCGAAGAAGATCTCCGCCCGGACGACGTTGTCGGCCCGGGCCTTCTCGAGATAGGCGTAGGCCATCTCGAAGAAGTCCTGCTCGTGGAGCAGCACCGCCGCGGCGGCATAGTAGATGTCGAGGAAGCTCTGCAGGTCGCTGAAGGCGTAGGCCCGCCGCATCGCCGCGGGGTCGGGGTAGGGGAGGGCGACGCCGTTTCGCTGGCCGATCGCAAAGGCCATCTCGGGCTCGAGGGTGCCCTCGATGTGAAGATGGAGCTCGGCCTTGGGGGCGGCGGCCACCACCGCCGGCAGCCGCTCGAGCGTAATCCGTGAGAAATCGTGGGCTGTCATCCCGTCACCTCCATGCTGTTCTCGGCCCGTGCAATCCGTTGTGTCGGGGCTCAGCTCCGGCCCATCACCTGGACGCCGCTGGTGAGCAGCAGCGGCAGCGGCCGGCGGTCGAAGTGAAACTCGAGCATCCCTGCGGCAAAGCCTTCCGCAGGCCGCTCGAGCGACAGCCGCCAGCCGGCTCCGTCTCGCTCGGCGGGGGCGGCGGTCCAGGCGGCCTTGCGGAAGTCGCGGCCGGCCGCCGTTGCCTGCCAGGCGACCACCTTCGCCGGCTCGGCGGCCGGGCAGGTCGCCAGGCAGATGCTCTCCCGGCCGTCGGTCTCGCACGTCCAGTCGATCTCAGGCAGCGGCTCGATCCCGGCAGTGTGGCGGCCCATCGCGGCGACCAGTCCGCCGACGCGAAACGGAGGCAGGCCGTGGCCCGCGTTGGGGGCGTAGGAGACCCAGCGAGGCCCAGCCAGCCGGTCGTAGTACAGGCTACAGGCCTCCAGCGGCCAGTAGGGGTCATTGGTGCCCAGGGCGATGATCTTGGGCTGGACGAGTCGCTCGCGATAGCCGAGGGGATCGACGATCCCGATCAGTTCGCGGCCGCGGGGGCTGCCGAGGAGCTGCTCGATGCCCCGCGAGGTGTAGTCGACGAGCTTCTCCGACATCCTCCCAAACGACTTCACCTGGAGGCCGACGTGCTCGGCCAGCGAGAGCATGTCGATCACCATCGGCACCAGCCCGCTGACGCGGTCGTCCATCGCGGCAGTGAGCCAGGTCGTCCAGCCCCGCTTGCTCGCCCCGGCCGGCACAAAGCCCGTGACGTCGAGTTCCCAATGCTCGTCGGCCAGAGCCTGGGCTGCGTTCATCGCCTCGACCGCCGCCTTGACCATCGGCAGCAAGAGCGGCCAGGTGGGGTCACCGGTCTTGACGAACTCGACGAAGGTGTGGGCGATCAGGTCGTCCTCGACCATCCCATTGAACATCGGCTGGTAGGGCACCTGCCGGACGACCGCCGCCGGCAGGCCGGCCGCCGTCGCCACCGCCGCAAGGATGCCCATCGCCTCGGTCGGCTCGCTGAGCTCACCCGCGGGCAGCTGCCGGCTCGATCCGCCGTCGATCCAGAGGAGCATCTGATCGGTGTCGGCGAGCGTGGCCGGGCGGAACAACGACAACTCGTGGGTCCAGTCGACGCCCCGCCACCGCTGGCTGACGAGCCGGCCGGTGAGCCACTCCCCGCCGGCGGTTTCGCCACGACCGAGCAGCTCGAAGCGGGTGGCCGGGTCCTTCCGAAAGACGAAGTCGGCCAGCGGCCCGGCCGGGGCCTCGGCGGGAGCCTCCACCGCCGCCCCCCGCGACACCCCGCGGGCGGCGAGGATCGCGGCTGCGGCCGCCAACCCGGTGAACTCCCGCCGGGTCGTGCCCGCAGCGGACCAAGGACGAAGGCTGCTTGACTCACTTCGCATGGGCGACGCTCCTTCTGGGACGACTGCGACGGGCCGATCGACCGGTGGATCGGGCTCGGGAGGCGGACGAATCGTGGCGGGCGGCGATCCGGCGGGCGGTCTCCGCGATCCGCTCGCGGACATCGGCCGGCTCGAGCACCTCGACATGCTCACCGAGGCCGAGCAGCTGCGGCAGCATCTCGCCGTCCCAGGCCCGCGGGATCGTGAGCACGACTCCCCCGTCCGGCTCGGGCCGCACCTTCTGCCCCGGATGAAACGGCTTCTCACACGCCCAGCGGGCAAGCGTCGGATCGATGCGGATCCGATACCGCCGCGGGGCCTCGGAGGGGCGGAAGAGCGTGATGCTGTCGCCGAGATGCTCCTCAACCCGGGCTGGCCGGGGCGTGAACCGCCGGGAGGTGACGCGGGTCTCACTGACGCGGTCGAGCTTGTAGAACCGCAGCCCGCTGCCGGCATCGTCGTCGCGGCCCGCCCGCTCGGCCGCGATGTAGATCGCCCCCTCGTAGACGACCAGCGCCTCGGGCCGGATCACGATCCGGCGGGGCCTGTCGTCGGCCAGGCTCGTGTAGGTGAGGGAGAGTTCCAGCGACTGCCGGATCGCCCGATTGACCGCCGTGAGGGTTCCGGAACGATACTTGCCGCTGGCCGGCCGCGGGTGCACGACCAGCCCGTCGCGATGGGCGGCCACGTAGTCGAGCAACTCGGGCGTGGCGACGGTCTCGAGCTTGGCCAGCAACTGCCCGATGCCCCGCCAGTAGAAGGTGCCAGCCAGCGGGGCGAGAAACTCCCGGGCCACGGCGAGGGAGAGCAACTCGGGCAGCGAGACCGCCGGCGGGCTGAGTTCGGCCGCCCCCCGGCCCGGCTCGATCGACCAGGCGTCGCAGGCGGTCCCGCGGGGCGTTCGCTTCCGCGACCGCTTCAGGGCGTAGCCGAACTTTTCCAGAAAGGTGACGTCCCGCCGAATGTTCTTGTCGGACATCGTGTCGATCACGCCCCGGTCGACCAGCCGCTCTTTGAGTTCGGCAACCGAGAGCGGCTGCCGTGCCCCGAAGAGGATGTCGATCAGGTGAAAGACCCGCAGCAGTTGTTCGTGGCGGCTGATCGAATCCATGCGAAGCCTGAGTGGGGGATCGTCTCGCCCGCGATCATACCCCACACGAGGTGCAGCGTTGAAACACACGCCAAGCCGTCCCCTCCCCATAAAAGCCCCCCGGCGCGAGCCGGGGGGACGGCGGGCCGTTGGGCAATCCCGGCCCCTGGAAACCCAAACCACCGTTCACAACCGCAACGCCCAATCCGCTTCCACAACCAACCAGGCTCGGGGCGAGCCCGTGCCATCTCGCCGGACGCTCGCTGCGGGCATCCATGCCCTTCGCTCGCTCGTGGGAAACCGAGCTTCGCCATCCTGGCT
>CALGAS010000034.1 GCA_937959175.1 uncultured bacterium
CCGTTGGCCGTCGGGGGCCCCTCATATAACACGAACCGCGGCCCGTCCTGACGGGCCGTCAGCGACTTCTCGTAGATCGATGCCGATCGCCAGAAGGCGGTGATGTCGGCTTCGAGTGCTGGAAAGTCGGGCTTGCCGCGGACGGGCTGAAACATCTCGGACCAAGCGGGGATACGGAAACGCTGGCAGGCGGCAAATCCTAACGCGGCCTGATAGCCCCGACCAAGGGCCGCGCGTGCCGCCCTCACTCCGGCAGCGGCTGACCACGGGTCTCCGGGGCGAACGGCAGGGCCAGCAGCCCCACAACGAACACGCCACACATCGCCAGCCCGGCAGCCCGGAGCGGCTCGTCGCTCGCGCTGAAGACCCGGCTGCTGAGCAGCCCGATCGTCCACGGCCCCGAGGCCGCCAGGAACCGGCCGACGTTGTAGCAGAAGGACGTGCCCGTGCTCCGCAGGGCGGTTGGGAAGAGTTCCGGGAAATAGATCGCGTAGCCGCCGAAGATGCCGAACATGAAGAAGCCCATCAGCGGGACGAGCGTGAAAATCTGCCAGGGACCTTCCAGGAACCGAAAGGTGACGGCCGTCATCAGGAGGGCTCCGCTGAAGGCCACCGCGAAGGCGATCCGCCGGTTGGTCCGCTGCGTGAAGGCGGTGAAGGCGAGCATCCCGGAGAAGGCGCCGGCATTGAGCATCAGCGACGTCGTCGCCTTCCACTGGCCGACCGCGCCCCTCAGGTCGCCACCGGTGAGCCCCTCCGCGGCCAGTCGCTTGCCCATCACCGAGCCAACCAGGTCAAACACGAAAAACACGATCCCCCAGAGGGCGATCACGCCGGTGCAGGCCAGCACCAGCCCCACCAGGGCGTTGTGTCGCCAGCGGGGATGGCGAAACAGGGCCGCGTAGGATCCCGCCTCCCCGGCCCCGCCCGCCTGCGACCGCATCTGCTGCCAGCGGTCGGGCTCTTTGAGCTTCCAGCGAACGACCAACGCCAGGACTGCCGGCAGGGCGCCGACCAAAAACATCAGCCGCCATTTCGCGAGCGACCCATCCAGGCCGCCGCTGCGTTCCAGCGTGCTGAGGCCCATCTCAACGAGAGCCGCTGCCACGTTGCCCACCGCCGAGAGCGCCTGCAGCAGCCCGAGAGCATGCGGTCGGGCCCTGTCGGGCATCACCTCGGCCACGAGCGCCACGCCGACGGCGAACTCCCCGCCCACGCCCAGCCCGGTGAGAAACCGGTAGGCGGCGAAGTCGGTGAAGCCCCGCGAGAAGCCGCTCAAGCCCGTGCAGACGGAGTAGACGAGGATCGTGATCATCATCGTGCGGGCCCGGCCGATCCTGTCACCGAGACTCCCGAAGATCAGCCCGCCGGTCGCCCAGCCGAGCACGAAGATGGCCGTCGCGTAGCCGCCGTATTCGGTGGGATCCTGGCCTGGCCCGAGCAGGTCGGCCATGGCCGGGGCCCGGGCGAGCAGGAAGAGCTGCTGGTCGAGGCAGTCAAACAGCCAGCCGAGCGCGGCGACCAGGAGCACGAACCAGTGGTAGCGGGTCAGCCCGGCCCACCAGGGACCGCTCGGGGTGTCCTGCCTGTCTGCTGTCGCCCCGCTCATTTCACCACCATTGCTCCTGGCCGCCCTCGACTCGCTTCGTCGGACAAGTCTCGCTGATCCGCCGGTGGCGTGCCAAACGGCCGGGGGCCGACCCCCCGGATAACGAGGCTCGTATAATTTGCAGTGATGGGCGGTAGCCGACGTCTGTGCTGGAGACAGCGAGGCACCGCTCGTGAGCGAGGCGTGGCATGCAGACGGGGCGGGCCGAGATGCTTGCGTGGATCGACCGGCAGCAGGATCGGCTGCTGGAGACGGTCGCGGCCTGGGCGGGAATCAGCTCCTGGAGTCGAGATCCGGGCGGGATCGAGGCGATGCAGACCGCAGCAGCCCAGGCCTTTGGCTGCCTCGGGCCGGTCAGCCGGATTCCGGCGCGGCCCCGCGAGGAGATCACCGACACCGGCGAGGAGCGTTCGGTCGCCGTCGCAGATATCCTGTCGCTGCGGCGGGAGGCTGCCGCAGCTTGCCCCCGGGTTCTGCTTGGCATCCATCTCGACACGGTCCATTCGCCGGGGCCCGCCTGCCCGCCGGTGGAACTCACCGAGCATGGCCGCATCCTCCGCGGCCCTGGCGTCGCCGACGCCAAGGGTGGGCTGGCGGTGATGCTGGTTGCGATCGAGGCCTTCGAGCGGTACGGACCGGCCGACCGGCTCGGCTGGGAGGTGTTCATCAACGCCGACGAAGAGCTTGGCTCGCCGGGCTCCGGTCCCTTCCTCGCCGAGGCGGCGACTCGCAACGATCTCGGGTTGCTCTACGAGCCGGCGATTGACGACGCCGGCACGCTGGCCGGGGCCCGCAAGGGCTCGGGCAACTTCACGATCGTCATCCGCGGCCGGGCGGCTCACGCCGGCCGCCACTTTGCAGACGGCCGCAACGCCCTGACCGTCGCCGCCCGGCTGGCCCTGGCCTGCGATCGGCTCAACGCAGCCGGCCGCGACCTGACCGTCAACGTCGCGGCCCTCCACGGCGGCGAAGCCTTCAACGTGGTGCCCGACCTGGCGGTGCTGCGGGTCAACGTGCGGGCCGCCACCGCCGACGACGCCGGATGGGCAACCAGCCGGCTGCAGGAGGCCGTCACGCAGGCCGATGACACCGAGGGCTGCTCGGCCACGCTGCATGGAACCTTTCACTGCCCGCCCAAGCCGCTCGACGCCCGGACGCGGGCCCTGCTCGAGCGGGTGGCCGCCGCCGGTGAATCACTGGGGCTGGCCATCGAGCAGCAGCCGACCGGCGGGGTCTGCGACGGCAACAAGCTCGCCGCTGCCGGGCTGCCGACGCTTGACACGCTCGGGGTACGGGGAGGCGGCATCCACAGCCCTGGCGAATACCTCGTCGTCGAAAGCCTCGTCGAGCGGACCAAGCTCTCGGCGGTGGTGCTCGCGGACCTCGCCGCACGGGGGCTGCCGTGAGCGACCCGCGAGCCGGCCAGGGCGGCCCCGGCCCCGGTGGTGGCCCTGAAGACCGTTGGCCGACGCAGCCCGACAAGGAGTGACGGAATGTTCGTGATTCGCCCGGTGCGAGCTGACGACCTCAACGGGCTGGTCGCCCTGGCCGGCCTCACGTCCTTCGGCCTGACGACGCTGCCGCGCGACGCCGACTATCTGGCCGGTCGGATCCGTGACTCGGAAGAAGGCTTCCGTCGCCTTGGCGACGAGCGGCCCCGGGGCGAGGCCTACCTGTTCGTCCTGGAAGACACGACCAGCGGGCGGCTCGTGGGGACCGCCGGCATCATTTCCAAGGTCGGGGGCTTCGAACCGTTCTATGCCTACCGGATCGAGACCAGCGTGCACGAGTCGAAGATGCTCGGCATCCGCAAGGAGATCCAGACGCTCCATCTCGAGGCGGAACACGACGGCCCCTGCGAGATCGGCAGCATGTTTCTCCACCCCGACACCCGCTCCCGTGGAATCGGCCGCACCCTTTCGCTGTCACGTTTCCTGTTCATCGCCGAGCATCCCTGGAGCTTCGACGAGACGGTGATCGCCGAGATGCGGGGCGTGATCGACGATTCGGGCCGCAGTGACTTCTGGGACGCCGTCGGCAAGCACTTCTTCGAGATCGACTTCCCCAAGGCCGACTACCTGAGCCTGCTCAACAAGCGGTTTATCGCCGACCTGATGCCGCACCATCCGATCTACATTCCGCTCCTGCCACCGGCGGCCCAGGCCGTGATCGGCCAGGTGCATCCCGACACCAGGCCGGCCCTGGCGATTCTCGAAGGCGAGGGCTTTTCGTTCACCGGGATGGTCGATATCTTCGAGGCCGGTCCGGTCGTCAGCTGCCCCAGCGATGAACTTCGGCTCGTCCGCCAGAGCGAGCGGACAGCGGTGGCCGAGTTGAGCGACACGCCT
>CALGAS010000035.1 GCA_937959175.1 uncultured bacterium
CCAGCGGATGGCTGTGCACGTAGTAGCCGAGCACCTCCTTTTCGCCCGACCGCATGTCGAGGTCAGCCAGCGGCGGCACGTCGGGCAAGCCCGACAGCACCTCCTCGGCGGCAGGCTCATCGTCGGCCGTGTCGAAGAGGCTCTTCTGGCCGCTCTTGCGGTCGGCCAGCTGCGAGGCTCCGGCCGCCATTGCCCGCTCGATGCCGGCCAGGAGCTGCCCGCGATGGCCGCCGAGCGAATCGAGGGCCCCGGCCTTGGCGAGGTTCTCGATGGCCGTCTTGTTGACCAGCGAGGGATCGAGCCGGCCGCAGAAGTCGTGGAGATCGCGAAACGGCCCCGCCTTCTCACGCTCGGCCTGGATCGCCTCGGCGGCCTGGGCCCCGCAGCCCTTGATCGCCGAGAGGCCAAACAAGATCCGGCCGCCGGCCACGGTGAAATCGGCCCCCGAGGCATTGACGTCAGGCGGGGCGACCTCGATCCCCATTCGCCGGCAGTCTTCGATGTGCTCGACGAGGGCGTCCTTCTTCTTGAAGTTGCGGCCGGTGATGTCGCCCGAGAGGAGGGCCGCCATGAACTCCGTGGCGTGGTGCGTCTTCAGGTAGGCCGTCTGCCAGGCCAGGAGGGCGTACGCGGTGGAGTGGCTCTTGTTGAAGCCGTAGCCGGCAAACTTTTCGATCAGGGCGAAGACCTCGGCCGCCTGCTGCTTGGTCAGCCCCTTGGCCTGGGCCCCGCTGACGAACTGCTCGCGGAAGGCGGCGATGATCTCGAGCTTCTTCTTGCTGATCGCCTTGATGCAGGTATAGGCGCTGGACAGCTCGATGCCGCCGAGCCGCTCCAGGATCCGCATCACCTGCTCCTGGTAGACCATCACGCCGTGCGTCTCGCCGAGCACCTCTTCCATCACCGGATGGAGGAACTCCGGCCGCTTGCGGCCGTGCTTGACGTTCACATACTCATCGACCATGCCCCCTTCCAGCGGCCCCGGCCGGTAGAGGGCGTTGACCGCCACGATGTCGAGGAACTGGTCGGGCTTCATCCGCTGGAGCAGGTCGCGGATGCCGCCGCTTTCGAGCTGGAAGATACCCTTGGTCTCGCCGCGGCAGAGCGTCGCGAAAGTCGCCTCGTCGTCGAGGGGAAAGGCGAAGGGATCGGGCCGGGTGCCGGTGGTGGCCTTGATGATGTCGAGCGTCTTGGCGACGACCGTCAGGTAGCGAAGGCCGAGGAAGTCCATCTTCATCAGGCCGGCCCGCTCGACGTCGCCCATCGCCCACTGGGTGATCACTTCCTCCTTGCCCGTCACCCGGCAGAGCGGCACGTATTCCACCAGCGGCCGGTCGGCGATCACGACCGCTGCCGCGTGGGTGCCGACGTTGCGGGCCAGCCCCTCGATCCGCTTGGCCAGGCCGACGAGTTCGGCGACCTCGGCGTCGGCCTCGCAGGCAGCAGCCAGTTGGGTGCCGGGGGCGGCCGCATCTTCCAGGGAGATGCCCAGCTGGTCGGGCACGAGGGCCACGATCTGGTCGACCCGCGGCACCGGCATCCCCAAGGCCCGGCCGACGTCGCGGATCGCCGCCCGGGCGGCCAGGGTGCCGAAGGTGCCGATCTGGGCGACGTTGGCCTCGCCGTACTTCTTCTTGACGTACTCGATGACCTCGCCCCGCCGCTCCTTGCAGAAGTCGATGTCGATATCGGGGGCCTCCAGACGGTTGACGTCGAGAAACCGCTCGAAGAGGAGGTCGTATTCCAGCGGGCAGACATGCGACAGGTAGAGGGCATAGGCCACCAGCGCCCCCACGCCCGAGCCTCTGGCCGCCGCCGGGATGTCGCGTTCGCGGGCATGCCGCACGAAATCCCAAACAATCAAGAAGTAGCTCGCGAAGCCAAGCGTGTCGATCACGCCGAGTTCGCGGTCGAGCCGTTGCAGCACGTCGGCGTGGAGTTCACCGGTCCCGCCGGCCGCTGGCGTACGGCCGTCGGCCCACCGCTTGGGCGCTGCCGCGTACCGCTCCCGGAGGCCCTCGAGACAGAGCCGCCGCAGTTCCTCCGAAGCAGTCCGCTCAACCGGCAGGTCAAAGCCGGGAAAGTGCCGCTTGCCGAGATCGAGGTCGATCGACACCGAATCGGCGATCTCCTGGCTGCGGGCCACCGCCGCGGTCACCAGGTCGCGGTCGGTGCCGGCGAAGGCCGCGTGCATCTCCTCGGGGCTCTTCAAGTAGAACTCGCTGGAGTCCATCCGCATCCGTGAGGTGTCGTTGCGGAACCGGCCGGTGTTGACACAGAGCAGGATGTCTTGGGCTTCGGAATCCTCCCGGTTGACATAGTGGCAGTCGCAGGTCGCCACCGGCGGGATGCCGAGCTCGCGGGAGAGATCGAGGGCCGCCTCGTTGACCTGCTGCTGGATTTCCAGGCCGTTGTCCTGGATCTCGATGAAGTAGCGGTCGCCGAAGGTGCCCTGAAACCAGCCGGCGATCTCACGGGCCTCGGCAAGCGACTCGGCCTGTCCGGGGGCGGCGCCGATCAGCGACCGGGAAAACTCGCTCGACAGGCAGCCCGACAGGCAGACGAGCCCCTCGCCGTGGGCCTCGAGCAGTTCCCGGTCGATGCGGGGCTTGAAGTAAAAGCCCTCGAGGTAGGCCCGGGTCGCCAGCTGCATCAGATTGGCGAAGCCGACGCGGTCGCGGGCCAGGAGCGTGAGGTGATAGCTCGATTCCTTCTGGCTGCCGCCATCCTTCTGGAAGCGGCTGCCCGGGGCGATATAGGCCTCGTAGCCGATCACCGGGTTGATCCCGGCCGCCTTGGCCTTCCCGTAGAACTCGAGGGCTCCGTGGAGGTTGCCGTGGTCGGTGATCGCCAGGGCGTTCATGCCCAGTTCGACGGTCCGGCTGACGAGCCGGTCGATGGAACTTGCCCCGTCCAAGAGGCTGTAGTGGCTGTGGCAGTGGAGGTGGGCGAAAGGGAGCGTGCTCATCCGTGGGCCTCGCGGGGGAAGGCCACAGTTTAGCGGACGCCGCCGGCCGCTACCGTTGGCTCGGCTCGCCGATCTCGCGGAGCAGTTCCGCAAGCCGGCCCTGGAGATCGAGCACTGCCTGCCAGTCGGGGAACTCGAGTTCGACCCGCTCCGAGGCGTTCCGCATCACCGCCCCTTCGGTGGTGTTGCGAAGCACCGCCTGGACATATTCGAGCAGCTCGCTCAGTTCGGCCGACTGGGCGGGGCTGAGCCGCTCGGGCAACGGCGGCGGCCCACCGGGCAGCAGCGGCGACCGCACCGCTCCGACATCGGCGACCACATCGGAGTTGTGGGCGGCGATTTTCTGGATCCGCTCGCGGAGCTGCTGAGCGTGGCCGTTGTCGGCCTCGGGGTGGTGGGCGGCGATCCGGCGGTCGATGTCGCTGTGGGAGCCGACCAGGAGCAGCGAGCGGCCGACGGAAATCATGTCGCCGTCGCGGAGGATCCTGACCTGGATGTCCTCACCGTTGATCTTCGTGCCGTTGGTGCTTTCCAGGTCGGTGGCGACGATCTTGTCGTTGTCGCTCTGGAGCTTGAGGTGATAGCGGCTGATCCGCTCGTCGTTGAGCTGGATCGAGTTGCCCTCCTCGCGACCGATGGTCACCGGCGTCGACAGGCGTTCAAACACTCGTCCTCGGTCGGCGCCGTGGAGCACCCGCAGGGTGATGGTGGCCATTTCTCGTGCACGTCCTCCGCCAGGCCCCGCCCGCAGATGGGCGGAGTTGTGCCCCGAAGCCGACTGATCGGACGCATCCTCCGAAAGAAATCATATCCTCTGGGGGGGCTGCGGGGAAAAGCCCCCTCGTATCTCTCCCGCCGGCCGATGGTGGCGGGCCGCAAAAATCGGTACGATCCCTCCCACGCGCCCGTAGCTCAACTGGATAGAGCATCGGTCTTCGGAACCGAGGGTTGGGGGTTCGAATCCCTCCGGGCGTACTCGAGACTGCGG
>CALGAS010000036.1 GCA_937959175.1 uncultured bacterium
GCGCGAGCCGGGGGGACGGCGGGCCGTTGGGCCATCCCAGCCCCCGGAAGCCCGCAAACCCGCTCACAACCAACCCGCCCATTCCGCGATCACCACCAAAAGATCTCCAGCACGTGTACCGCCGGACGGCGGGCCGTTGGGCCATCCCAGCCCCCGGAAGCCCTCAAACCCGTTCCCCACCAACCCGCCCATTCCGTGATCACCACCAAACGATCCCTGGCACATGTACCGCCCGACGGCGGGCCGGTGTCACCACATGACCGGCAAACCTGCACGCCGGGGGTCTCTTGGTCGTGAATGCAGGAGTTTGCTGCCGGAAGCGGCTCTGGCCCAATAGCCCGCCGTCCCACCAGCTCGCGCTGGTGGGCTTTTATGCCCGTCTTCCCGCGGGCTCGCGGCGGCCCCTGGCCGTACCGCCCGCTGCTTGCCGGAAAGCCGAGTCTCGTCTACCCTGAAGACGGTGTTGGTGATGCGGCCCGCCGCATCTGGCGACGCGGCCAACCGCAACGACGCTCCTGGAACTGCTCGTGACCGTCTGATCGCCGCCCTGCCCTCTCGGCGGCGACGACATTTCATCCGCCGACTCCGGCCGCTCTCAGAAATCCGGCGGCTTGCTTCGGCTTCACGGTCATGATCCCCCGCCGCCACCGGCGGATCCGACGTGCCCCGTCGGCCCCTCCTGGAGAATTCCCTGTATGTGCCTGTCCCTCGTCCGTCGTGCCTGCTTCGTCCTCTGCTTCGTCGCCACGCTGGCAGCGAGCCAGCCCGCGGTGGCCGACACCACCTACGCCGTCAGCTTCACCACGGGCGAACTGATCAGCTACGACTCGGCCGATCCGAGCGGCACGAGGAACACGCTCCTGACGGGAGGGTCGCTCGTCAGCCCGTCCTCGCTGGCGGTCGGCCCCGATGGCAACCTTTACATCGGCGAAAGCGGCGACGGCAGCACGTTCGCACCGCGGATCTCGAAGTACGAGCCGGCGACCCTCACCCTCTCGACCGTGTATGCCTTCAGCGGCTTCGAGGTGTTTCCCGGCAGCCTCGCCTTCCAGGGCAACGACCTCCTGATCGGCCGCAATCCCTTCTATTCCAACACCGGCCCGATTGTGAAGCTCACCAATGCCACCGGTGGCCCGCTGGCCGTCAGCGACTACACCATCGGCGGCAGCCTTCAGAGCAGCCCCGGCCTCGCCCTCGCCCCCAACGGCTGGCTCTATGTCAGCAACCAGACCTACAACTTCGGCACCGGGATCGCCAGCGGGCCCGTCTCGCGGTTTGACGCCTCGGGAACCTTCGTGGGCGAGCTGATCGCCGACGGGTCCAGCGGCCTCAGCGGCCCCACCGGCATGGCGATCACCCCCGACGGCTCGACGCTCTACACCGCGAGCATCATGACGGGCACGATCCTCCAGACCGATCTCGGAACCGATGTGACGACAGCCTTCGCCGACGCGGGCGGAGTCTTCGAAGTCGGCTCGCTCGCCCTCCTTTCCGACGGGGGTCTCCTGGCCGGCAGCCCCTCGGGAGGCGGAAACATCTATCACTTTGGCAGCGACGGAAGTCTGCTTGGCACCTTTGCGTCCGGGCTCGGGCAGGTCGGCGGAATCGCGACCGTGGCCGTGCCGGAGCCGACGACGATCTCGCTTGCGGCCTGCGGCCTGCTCGTGGCAGCCAGCCTGCTCCGCCGCCGCCGGCGAGGCTGAAGCCGGTAAGCGGCCCCGAGCGGCCCGCCGTCCCCCCGGCTCGCGCCGGGGGGCGAGGGTTGGTGCAAGCCCAATGCATCTTTGGTGCGGCACGCCGGGCTTTGGGTTGTGGGAAACTGTTCAGGCTTCCGGGGACAGGGATCGCCCAACAGCCCGCCGTCCCCCCGGCTCGCGCCGGGGGGCTTTTATGGACATCGCTTGCCTGCTGTTGGTCATCCGCGAATAGTTCCCCGGCGAGGACCGCATCATGCCTGTGACAGGGCCGTCTCCATCCTGGGAGAACCTGCCATGCCCAGCCGTCTGCTTCCGCCGATCGCTGCCGCCGCCCTGCTGGCCTGCCTGACAACCGCCGGCTGCCGGCCCGCGATGGCCCCCGCCGCCGGGCCGCCGGGAGCCGCCAGGCCAAAACCGCTGCCCACCGACGGCATGCCGACACCCGCAGGTGACACGGCCGGAGCATGGCGGTCGCGGCCGGATTCAGCCGACCGTCGCGAGACCGTCCCGCTTGGCGACCCGTCACTCTTGGCCGGCATTCCCGGCGAAGGGCCGCTCGTGCTCTCGACGCTCACGACTTGGCTGGCCGACCCGGCCAATCACGTGCCGCTCGAGTATCAGCTCCCCGCCTGGCTCGAGCCCGGGGCCGGCCAGGTGAAGGACCTCTCCGCCAACCCGCCGACGCGAGCGAAGATCGAACTTGGCCGGCAGCTCTTCTTCGACCCGCGGCTCTCGGCCGACGGCTCGATGAGCTGCGCAACGTGCCACGAGCCGGCCCACGGGTTCACGGTCGCCACGGCCGTCGTCCGTGGGGTATCGGGTGCGCCCGGCCGCCGCAACCCGCCGACGCTTCTCAATCGGATCATGCTGGCGGTCGGCGACGATCGGCAGATGTGGGACGGCCGGGCTGCTTCGGTCGAGGACGCCTTGCTGCACACGCTCAGAGACCCCGACGAGATGGGAGCCTATCCGGAGACGACGCTCGCCATGCTCCGCGAGATCGAGTGCTACCGGATCCAGTTCGAGAAGTCGTATGGCGGCGTCTCCTGGTCGGCCCTCGGCGACGCGATCGGCCAGTTCGTCCGCTGCCTCGTGACCGGTGACGCCCCCTACGACCAGCTCGTCCGCTGGCGGAGCTACGAGACCCTTCCGGCCGACCTGCTCGCCGACGACCCCGCCCTCGCGGCCCGCCATGCCGAGGCCCGCGCCGCCGCGGAAGCGCATCCCGTCTCGGCCGCGGCCCTGCGGGGCGAGTCGCTCTTCTTCGGCAACCGGGCCTGGTGCAGTGCCTGCCACAACGGTGTCAACTTCACCGACGAGTGCTTCCACAACACGGGAGTCGGCCTTGACCAGCCCGATCCCGACCTCGGCCGCTACGAGGTCACCGGCCGCGACGAAGACTGGGGAGCCTTCAAGACGCCGACGATCCGCGGGGCGGTGCACACGGCGCCCTACATGCACGACGGCAGCGTGGCGACGCTCCTGGACGTAATCGAGTGGTATGCCCACGAGGGCCGGGAGAACCGCAACCTCGATGAGCGGTTCCGGCGGATTCCCGGCGGAGTCCTCACGACTGAAGACAAGCACGATCTCGTCGCCTTCATCGAGGCCTGCTCCGGACCGCTGCCGGCGGTCGAGACGGGCCGGCTGCCGCTCGACCCGCAGGATGCAGACGAGGCAGGCCGACCGGCCAATGGCCGGCAGGCAGCAACGCGTCGCCCGTAGCGAGCATGGGACGAGGGGGGCGGTTGAGGAGCCCACCGGCAATCGAGATCGCGATCGCAACCGCCCAGGGCCGACGGCTCAGCTGTCGCCCTGGGGATCACCCTCGCCGTAAAGCCGTGGGGCCGCATGATCGAGCGACACGATGAGGAGCGGCTCGACCACCGACCAGGTATCGTCGCTGGCTCCGACGATGACTCGCCGGGGGGTGACGGCGACAAAGTCAGGATGCGGAACGGGCAGCGACCGACCGTCGGCCAGCCGGAGTGCAAACGGCACAAAGGGCTGTGCGTGCAACGCCTCGCGGACGCCGGTGATGTCCATGTCGATCTTCCTCGGTCTTTGGTCTTGGGGCCGTTGCAGGGCCAAACCACACACGCGATTCGCCGAAAGGGTATACGCCGGTTCAGCATCCGTCAATCCGGAGCCCCTCCTGCGGGCAGGTGCCACC
>CALGAS010000037.1 GCA_937959175.1 uncultured bacterium
GGCTGAGCGGTCCGGGGCCTTGATCACCGCCCGGCTGGCCGGCGAGCAGGGCCGGGAGGTCTTTGCCGTGCCCGGCCCGATCGACAGCCGGATGTCGCGGGGCTGCAACCGACTGATCCAGGACGGGGCCAAGCTCGTCACGAATGTCGACGATATTCTCGAGGAGTTTGGGCCGCTGTTTGAGCCGACCCAAGCCCCCGACGGCCGGGAGGTCCGCTCCCCCGCCGAGCTCCAGCTCGACACGGTCGAGCGGACGGTCCTTGAAACGCTCGACCGGGCCGTGGCCGACGCCGGCAGCGGCGTCCGGGAGATCGACATCGACGAGCTCGTCGCCAGCTGCGACCTGGCCGTCTCTCGGATTCTCTCCGCCATTGGGGCCCTCGAGATGCGGCGGATCATCCGTCGGCTACCCGGCAACCGCGTCACCCGGCTCTGATCGCGTTTGCCCGGTGGTTCCCGGGCCTCCGCTTCTCCAATCGTCGGCCGCTGCGTAGAATCCGGTGCATGGATACCACTCTCTTCCACCGCGGCGACGCGATCCGGGCCCGCTTGCTTCAGCTGCGGGACTCTCTTTGACTGGGACGGTCGCAAGCAGACAGCCGCTCGCCTGGAAGAGGCGATGAGCGGCAGCGAGTTCTGGAATGACTCGGCCAAGGCTCAGGCCACCGTCGCTGAGCTCAAAGGCGTCAACGCCGTCCTCAAGCCGCTTGAAGAGGCCCTGGCCGCCAGCGCGGATCTCGAGGCGCTCGAGGAACTTGTCCGGGAGGACGAGTCGCTCGAGGCCGAACTTGTCAGCGAGACCGAACGGGTCGAGAAGCTCGTCGATGCCCTCGAACTGACATCGCTGCTCTCCGGCCCCCACGATGGCCGCGACGCGCTCGTCTCGATTCATGCCCGCGACGGCGGCACCGATGCCAACGACTGGGCCGAGATGCTGCTGCGGATGTATTCGGCCTGGGCCGCCAAGCACGACTGCGCCGTCGAACTGCTCGACCGCCAGGACGACGAAGTGGCGGGCATCCAGAGCGCCACCGTCGCGATCCGCGGCCCCTGGGCCTACGGCTACTTGAAGGGTGAATCAGGAATCCACCGCCTCGTCCGGATCAGTCCCTTCAACTCCGAAGGCAAGCGGCAGACCAGTTTTGCGGCGGTCGACGTCTCACCCGAAATCGCCGACGACGACACCGAAGTGGAACTCCGCGATGAAGACATACGGGAGGACGTCTTCCGGGCCAGCGGCGCCGGCGGCCAGCACGTCAACAAGACATCGAGCGCCATCCGCCTGACCCACTTCCCCACCGGGATCGTCGTCCAGTGCCAAAGCGAGCGGAGTCAGCACAAGAACCGTGCCACGGCGATCAAGATGCTGCGGGCCCGAATCGCCCGGCTCCAGGAAGAGCAGCGGGAGGCGGAGCAGGCCGCCCGCTACAAGGAGCAGCCCAAGACCGGCTTCGGCTCACAGATTCGTAACTATTTCCTGCACCCGGATCAGCGGGTCAAGGACCAGCGGACGGGCCATTACGTCGGCAACTTTCAGAGCGTGCTCGACGGCAATCTCGACGGCTTCCTCGACGCCTACCTGCGGTGGCGGGCGGGCGGGAGCGTGGCGACAGCCGACGACGAGGCGTGAGCCCGGGCCGTGCAGCGGGCTCGTGCGGCCTTCCGCTGGACGCCTCCCGCCCCGCTGGCTAGCATTTGCAGTTCCCCCCAGATCCATCCCCACCCCGGAATCCAGATGGCGGAAAAAGAAGAGGCTCTCGAGGTCGAAGGCGTGGTCACCCAGGCCCTCGCCAACACCCGGTTCCGCGTGCAGATTGCCGGCGGCCACATCGTCAACGCCCATGTCGCCGGCCGGATGCGAAAGAACTTCATCCGGATCGTCCCGGGAGACAAGGTCAAGGTCGAACTCTCGCCCTACGACCTGACCAAGGGCCGGATCACCTTCCGCGAGCGGTGATCGCCCGCGCGGGCTCGAGTTGGAAAAGGGTGCAGGCACCTCGCTTCGCTCGGAGCCAGCCCCCTTTTCCATAGAAGCCCCCCGGCG
>CALGAS010000038.1 GCA_937959175.1 uncultured bacterium
TAGGTCTCTCCGGTCTGGCCCATGCCGGTCGTCTCGCCGATGATCGCCGAGAGCCGGTCGAGCGGAATCTGGAAGGCGACGACGCCGATCAGTTCCCGGCCGTCGAAGACCGGCGCGGCGATGAAGCTGGCCGGGGCCATCAGGCTCGGGAGGTAGCGATCGAAGGGGGCGTAGGCCACCGCATCGCGGGTGCCGCTGGCGACCGCCTCCTGGAAGGCCAGACCGAGGTTGGTGCCCGCGATGGGGCCGGCCCGCAGGGAGGCCGCGAAGTCGATCTCCTTGCAGACGCTGTAGACGAGCCGGCCGCTGGCGGCATCGACCAGGAACAGGTCATAGAGCCCGTACTTCTCCTGGAGGTTGCGGAGGATCGGGTGATAGATGGCATGGGCTTTCGTGTAGGCAGACTCATCGTCGGCCGCATCGAGCCGGGCCTTCTGGCCGAGCGGGTTGTCGTTGGCCCGGATGTAAAGGTCTTGGAGGTAGGCCGATTCATCGTCGAGGGCCGCCACCAGCGGCCGCACCTCGGGCTCGCTACCGGTCGCCTTGCGGTAGGCGGCCGCAAACTCGCCGGCGTAGAAGTTTTCCAGGGCTCGGCGGGCCGCGACGACGCCCTTCTCGTCGACGCCGTCGTCGGCCAGGATGCTGGCGGCGCCTGCCGTGAACTGCCGGAGGGCCGAGACGATCATCCGGTCTTCGGAGAGCACCCGCAGTTCATCGTGGAGGGTGACGAAGTACCGCTCCACGCTCTCGCCGGTGATGGTGTTGACCGTCTCGAGCTGCTTGAAGGCCTGCTCCTTGAGGGCTGAGCCCGCCCACTGCTGGCTGGCCAGCCCCATCAGCGCCATCGGAATCAGCGACACCGCTAGCAGTGCCAGCAGAAGCCGGTTGCCCAGCAGCGACCGCCAGCCGGCCCGACCGGTCTGTTCAGAGGCGTTCTCGGCCGCTTCCAAGTGGTCGATCATCTCAGGCATGGTTTCCTCCAGGCTGTGCGGGGTGGTGCGCCGGCGGGCGCACGAGGGATTGGATGAGGTTTTCGGGGTCGAGGAGATGAACCAGCCGCGTCTCGGCCGCGAAGGTGCCGGCGATCGCCTCGCCATGAGCCGCCGCGGCAGCTGGCCGCTCGACCCGCTCTGGCGGGATCTCGATCACGTCGAGCATCTCGTCCACGGCCAGCGCGTACCAGTCATTGCCGAGAGACACCACCAGCTGCGGCTGTGTGCTGCTCGCCGCCGCGACCACACCCAGGCGGGCAGCGGGGTCGACCACCGGCACGATCCGGCCGCGGAGGTGAACCAGCCCAAGCACTGCCTCAGCCGCCAGCGGGACGCGGGTCAGCCCCCGATCACGAAGCACCTCAACCACGGTGGCGGTATCGACGCCGAAGCAGGCCGGACCGATCCGAAACGTGCACCAGCGGCGGGTCGGGGTGGTGGTGACGGTCATGGAAAGGGTGCGGAGAAGGGTTGGTGGGCTGGGTGGCGTGGCGGGTGGTGTTGTCGCTGGAGGTGGGACTGGTGGATGGTGGGCACCGCGGGCAGCGGCCGCGGTCAGATGACCGCTGCGGCCGCAGTCAGATCGAGCACTTCGGTGGCCAGGCCGCCGAGGGCCACCGTGCCGCTGACACCGGTGGCCGCGAGCGCCGGCTGCAGTGGCGAGTCGGCCGGCACGACGTCGACGATGCCATCGACGGCGATGCCGAGGTCGCCATCGCCGCTGCGGATCACCACCACGCTGAGGTTTCCGTCGGCGGGGGCAGGGCCGGCCGTCGCAGCCAGCAGCGTGTCGGCATCGGCCAGCGGCGTGAAGCCTTCATCCCGCCGCACGAGCCGGCGGGCCCCAGCCGTCTGAACGTCGGCAGCCTGATACTTTTCCAGCCGCACGATCTTTTCCAGGGGCAGGGCCACCCGTCGCCCGGCCCGCGTCCGACAGACGAGGTAGCGGTCGGCGAGCAGCGCGGCCGCCTCCGTCGCCGGCAGGTCCTCGTGGTCGCTCGCCTGCACATCGGCCAGCCGGGAGATACCCCGCAGATCGAGGATCAGCACCACGCCGCCGTCGCCGAGCACCGTCGCCCCGGAATAGAGTCCCAGCCCCGCCAGCGCCGATCCGATCGGTTTGATGACGATCGTCGTCAGGCTGGCCGACTCGAGCAGATCGCGGCAGCCATGGCCGGCCTGGCCAGCGCGGGCACTGCCGTCGACGACGATCCCAAACTCCCGGTCATCGACCCGCACGAGGACCACGGTCCCCTGCTCCCGGCAGGCCGTCTCCGAGCGAAGCCCGAGAAAGGTATCGAGAAAGACCAGCGGCACCAGCCGGCCGCGAACCCGCATGACCGGCGCATCGGCCAGGCCCTCGACGAGGCTCCTGCCGCCCCGCCGGACGGGCACGAGCTCCTGGACTGCCGCCTGCGGAATGGCGAACCGCTCCCCGGCGGAATGGATCACGAGCGCCGGCATGATCGCCAGCGTAAGGGGCACATGCACCCGCACGGTCGTGCCGAGTCCTGGCTGGCTCTGGATGTCGACCGTGCCGCCGATCGCCTCGATGTTGGTTCGCACCACGTCCATTCCGACGCCCCGGCCCGAGACGCTCGTCACCTCGCGGGCCGTCGAGAAGCCGGGCTCGAAGATGTATTGGAGGATTTCGCTGTCGGGCAGGGCGTCGGCGTCGGCCGCCGCGACGAGCCCCCGGGCGATCGCCTTCTCACGGACGCGATCGACGGCGATCCCGGCTCCGTCGTCGGCCAGCTCGATCGTCACCCGGCCGCTTTCGTTGAAGGCTCGCAGCGAGAGCCGCCCGCTGCGGGGCTTACCGGCGGCCTCGCGGGCGGCCGGCTCCTCGATCCCGTGATCGACGGCGTTGCGGATCAGGTGGGTCAGCGGGTCCCGCATGCTCTCGATCAGGGTGCGATCGAGCTCGGTGTCGCCGCCGTCGATCGTAAAGACCACCTCCTTGCCGCAGGCCTTGGCGAGGTCGCGAACCGTCCGGGGGAAGCGGCTGAAGAGATGCTCCACCGGCTGCATCCGCGTCTTGACGGCAGCCTCCTGGAGGGCATTGGTGACGGTGTTGATCCGCTGGCTGACGCTGAGCACGGACGGATCCTCCGTCTCGACGCTGCGGAGTTCGTTGCGGGCCAAGACCAGTTCACCGACAAGGTCGAGAATTGAGGCCAGCAGATCGACATCGACCCGCACCGTCGCGTCAGCCACCGACGGGCCGGCCGGCACGGGCGGAGCCTCGGCCGCAGGCTGCGGCGATGGGCCGACGGCTGTTGGCTGCACGGTCTCGGGGGGCGTCGGCTGCGAAGTCTCGCCAGCAACCGGGGCGGAAGCTGGAGGCTGAGCTGGCGTGGGTTCGACGGCAGGCCCGTGCTCAGGCGAAGCCGATGAGAGCGGAGCCTGATCCGGAGCCTCAGCGGCGGGCGGGGCTTCGGCTGTGGCCGGCGACAGCGGGGCCGGCGCTGGAGCCGTGGCAGCGGCCGGGGCGGGGCTCGGCGGGGCGAGTTCGGACTCGGGGGGTGTGGCGGCTGGCCCCGGCGTTGCCTCGGCTTCAGCGGCCGACGCGAGCTGGTGGGAGAGCTCGCGGAAGTCCTGCTCCCCCTCGGTACCGGTGGCCTCGATCGACTGGAGAATCGCCCGCACCGCATCGACCATCGAGTAGAGCGTGCCGGTGATCCGGTCATCGAGCGAGAGCTTGCCGTCCCGCAGGCGGCCGAGCAGATGCTCGCCGCTGTGGGCCAGGGCGCCGAGCTTCGAGAAGCCGAAAAACCCGCTGTTGCCCTTGATGGTGTGGACGGTGCGAAAAATGCTCGCCAGCCGCTGGGGATCGCCGGGGGTTGCCTCGAGAGCGAGCAGATCCTTGTCGAGCTGGTCGAGATTCTCGGTCGACTCGACCAGAAACTCGTCGATGAACTCGCGGTTGTCGCTCACGATCCAGCCTGTCTGGGAACATCGCCCTGCCGGCCGCTCCATCGACCCGGCACTACCCGCCGGCACCGCCGCGACCCGTACGATTCAACTATACACCCGGAATCGGCACACCTTCCCGGCCCGTCACTCGCACAACCCGCACGACACATAAAAGCCCTCCGGCGCGAGCCGGGGGGACGGCGGGTCATTGGGCCACCCCGCTGATGATTCCCGCAACGCGTTCACCACCAACACGCCCAATCCGAGTGCACGTCCAAATCT
>CALGAS010000039.1 GCA_937959175.1 uncultured bacterium
GCGAGGGGTGGGCCCGTGCCAATCGAGCCGGCGTTGCTGGCGAAGCGAAGGCAGGATGCCGAGAGCGAGCCAGCATCGAGCGAGCGGAGGGCATGGATGCCCGAAGCGAGCGTCCGGCGAGATGGCACCGGCCGCCCCGAGCCCGCGGCGGGCGAGTCACCGCCGCAGGCCTGACCAAGCGGAGGGCACGGGATTCGAACCCGCAACCGGTTTCCCGGCATCTGATTTCGAGTCAGACCGCTAGCCGTTCGCTTACCCTCCAACGCCGATTGTAGGACGCGACGGTCGGGGCCTCAAGATGGCGGATCGCGAGCGGGTTGCGCGGCTCGTGCCGGAAATCATCGCCGTGCCGGCTGCACCTGCGGTACCGGCGGCGCGGCGGCCGCGGCCTGTTGCTCGTCCGCAGCCGCCGGGATGCCGATGGTCGAGAAGAAGGTCGCGTCGCGGAGGTGCGGCTCCGCCTCATCCCGTCGGGAGCAACTCGAGATCATGGCAAAAGAAACCTGGCGACTGGTCACCCGCGGTCCCGATGGCGAACTGGTGACGTACGACTTTGATTCCGCCGAGGAACTCAAGGCCAGCCACATGCAGATCGGCACGGACGACTGCTCGACCGACCTCGACCTCCGCGGTGAGCCCGTCTTTCGCGGACTGATCGGGCCGATGCCGGAGGGCCGGACGATCGTCCGCTACGAAACGCCCGAGGTGTTCGAGACGCTGACCCGGGAGTGGGCCATGCCCAAGCCGCCACGGCAGCGCCGCCGGAAGAAGGCTGCCGAGCAGGCGGAAACCAAGGGCATCGATGGCTGACACGATCTTCGGCAAGATCATCCGGGGCGAGGTGCCGGCGAAGATCGTTCACGACGATGATCGCTGCCTGGCATTCCACGATGTCGCACCGCAGGCGCCGGTCCATGTGCTGGTGATCCCGAAAAAGCCGCTGGCGTCGCTGGCGGAGGCGACGGCCGACGATGCCGACCTGCTCGGGCACCTGGTCGTCGTGGCCACGCAACTGGCCCGCTCGCTCGGCCTCGCCGATGGCTACCGGCTGGTCGTCAACTGCGGCCGTGACGGCGGTCAGTCGGTCGACCACCTCCACGTCCACCTCCTGGGCGGCCGCCAGTTGGGCTGGCCACCGGGCTGATTGGTGGCCGACAGCCAGCGGCCAGGCGGCATCCAAAGCGGCGGGCGGCGGAGGCGGCGGGCGGCTCGACTGTGGTACTATTCTGGCCATGTTGTCGGAACCGGTTCCCCGCCTCCCTCACCCGCATCACTCAGTTGAGTTGCCGCATGTCTGAAGCCTCCCTCGAGTCGTCCCGTCGTCAGTTTCTCATCGCCTCCGGGGCGGTTGCCGGAAGCCTGGCAACCGGGGTCGTCGCCCGGGCCGAGCCGAAGCCGGCTCCGGAGCCCGCCTTTCGGATCTCACTGGCGGAATGGTCGCTCCACAAGACGATCTTCTCGGGCAAGCTCGACAACCTCGACTTTCCCCGGGCCGCTCGCGAACAGTTCGGGATCGCGGCCGTCGAATACGTCAACCAGTTTTTCAAGGACAAGGCAAAGGACGCCGAATACCTCGCCGACCTCGCTCGACGGGCGGATGATGCCGGGGTCACAAATCTGCTGATCATGTGCGACGGCCTGGGGAACCTCGGCGACCCCGACGACAAGGCCCGCACCAAGGCGGTCGAGAATCATTATCCGTGGGTCGAGGCGGCCCGGCGGCTCGGCTGCCACTCGATCCGCGTCAACGCCGCCAGCAAGGGAACATTCGAGGAGCAGCAGGCCCTGGCGGCCGACGGCCTCGCCCGGCTCAGCGAGTTTGCCGCCCAGATGAAGATCAACGTGATCGTTGAAAACCACGGCGGACTCTCGAGCAACGGGGCCTGGCTGGCTGGCGTGATTACGAAGGTGGGCCGCCCGAACTGCGGCACGCTCCCCGACTTCGGCAACTTCTACGACTACGATCGCTACAAGGGCGTCGCCGAACTGATGCCGTTTGCCAAGGGCGTCAGCGCCAAGAGCAAGGAGTTTGACGCCGCCGGCAACGAGGTCCAGACCGACTACCGGCGGATGCTCGAGATCGTGCTGGACGCCGGCTATCACGGCTGGGTGGGCGTCGAGTACGAGGGCGACGCGGTTTCCGAGGCCGAGGGAATCCTGGCCACGAAGCAGCTGCTCGAACGGGTCCGGTCCGAGTTGGCCGGTTGAAGCGACCGGCCGGGGCTGGAGCGGGTGCGTGACCACATCAGCAAGCCCACCGGGCGGCATGCTCATCCTCACGGTCGATCGGCTCCCGGCCTGGCTGTTGCCGCTGGCGGGCTGCACCTGGGTCGCGACGCCCGCGCTTGACAGGCTGGCCGGCCGCGGGCTGGTCTGCGACCGCCTCCTCGCCGCTTCCGACCTGCCCCGCGACACCCTTGCAGCCCTGGGAGGCTGCGGGCGGGGAGCCGGCAGCGATTCCTGGCCGCTGCTTGCGGCAGCGACCGCCGCCGGCTGGTCTCCGGTGGTGGTGACCGACGATGCGGGGCTGGCGGCGGCCCTGCCCGGCGAGGCGACCGTTGAACAGGTGCCGCTGATCCTTCCGCCTCGGCTCGCCACGACCGAAACCGAGACGGCGTTCGGCCGTCTCGTCGCTGTCGCGCTGCGGGCCCTGGAGGCAGGCCGCCATCAGCTTGTCTGGTGTCACGCGGCAAGCCTCGCGACCAGCTGGGATGCCCCGCGGTCATTCCGCGAGGCCTACCTCGATCCTGACGACCCGCCGCCGCCGGAAGGGGCGGCCCCGCCCGACCTGCCGGTCGATGCAGACACCGATCCCGATCTGGTGATGGGCCTGCGGCAGGTGTTTGCCGGCCAGGTGACCTTGCTCGACTCGTGCTTGGCAACGCTTCTCGAAGCGGTCGACGAGCGATCGGGCCGAGCCCCCTGGACGGTCTTCTTTGCCGGCGTCCGCGGGATGCCGCTGGGGCTCCATGACCGGATCGGCTGCGGCCCGCTGCCCCCCTATGCGGAACTGATCCAGCTGCCGGCGGTGCTCGTCGACCACCGCGGGCGGATGGCGGCCCAGCGGTACGGCGGCCTGACGACGCCGGCCGACCTCGGCCGGACCCTGCTTGATCTCATCGGTGGCGGGACCGGCGGCTCCCGGCCAACGTCCAATGCTGCCGACCCCCGCAATGGACGGAGCCTGCTCGGGCTGCTCGATGCCTGGCAAGGGCCGCATCGCGACCGGGTGATCTGCACGGCCTCGCAGGGGGTCTCGCTGAGCACCCCGGCCTGGCACCTGGTCGCTCCCGGGGGCGACGGGCCACCCGGCCGCCCTCGCCTCTACGCCCGGCCCGACGACTACTTCGACGCCTGCGACGTGGCCGACCGGAGCGTCGAGGTCGCCGAGGAACTGGCGGCGATCGCGGAACTCGCCAGAACCGACCTCGCTGCGGCCTGGAACAGGCCGCTCTCCGCCACGGCAGCCGGCGCCGGGTCGGATTCGGTCGGATAGCGGCCAGCTTCGGCCGCAGGTCCAGCGCCGCCGATCTGCAGGATTCCACGGGCGAACCACGCTTTGCCCAGGCCGGCGGGATCGCTACTATCCGCCGCCCAACGCGGTGGCCTGGCCACCGCTGAGGGCCAGGTGCAGGCGGTGATGGCATCGCCTGCGCTGGTACTCGTGCTGCCGGCTCTCCCGCGACCGTCCATGAATCACCTGCTCTCAGCCGCCCTGCTCAGCCTGGCCGCGCTGGTCGCGGCCGCCCGTCCGACGCCGGCGGTCGCCGAGCCGGGTGTTCGGCCGGTGAGCCTCCGGATTCACTGGGGAGGCGGCACCCCGCGGGCCTGGGCCGGGAGGCTGGCGATCCAACGGCCCGGCGACGCACCGGCCAGCCCCCTGCCCTCCTCTTGGCGGACACTGTCAACCGAGCCCGATGCCGCGGCGCTCGCCCACGAGACCGCCACCGGCCTGGCGATTCATCAGCCCCGGCCGATTGCCGATGACGGAATCGAAATCACCGTGGCCGACTGGCAGGAGGCCCGGCTCCAGCTGGAACTCACGCCGGCCTCGTCGGGGGCCGCCGCTGCCCGAATCGATCTGCCGATCGCCGAGGTGCTCGCCTCGCCGCGGCGGCAGCCGCTCGACGAGGACGGCAATCGCCTCGTCATCGAGCCGGCGCCGGGCGACGCGCTGCGGGTCACGCTGGCGGACGGGATCGGCCTCCCCACGGCCGTTCGGCGGCCGGGCGACGTACTCCGGTTTCGGGTCGATCCGCTGCTGCCGGTAAACCCTGACGAGGGCCGGGTCGAGCTCCGGATGCGGTTCGTGGCGGCTCGGCAGGATCGGGTTATCGATGCCCAGCGGGCACCGCTGACGCCCCTCCCGCGGCAGGCCTCGGCCGAGGTGGTCACCGGCCGCGTGCCGACGCCGTTTCAGGGCATCGACTTCGAGCTCTCCCTGCCGGCGACGGAAGGGGTCTACGAGGTGGTCCTCGAAGCCGTGGAACGCGGCGGGCTTCGCTGGACCCGCCCGCTGGTCACGCGGACCATCCAGGTCGCCGCAATCGGCACCAAACCAGCGCGACCTGCCGAGGGCGAATGGGAAACGCTCTACGAACTTGACCCGGGCAGCCCCCGGCTCCACGAGCGGCTTCGTCGCCTGCCCGCCCGCGGCCTGGCCGCCGTCCCGCTGCCCGATCTGGCCCTGCCGGCCATGCCGCTACCGAGCCTCTCACGGCCCCGCATGAACCTGCCGCGGCTGCCCGATGTCCCCCTGCCTGACGTTGCCGCGATGGTGCCGCGTCTTGGCGGCCTGCTGGCGACGGGCCACTCGGTGATCGTGCCGCACGAACTGGGGCCGATGCTGCGGCTGCCGCCGGCACCGGGCCGGGACGCCCCGACCTGGGAGGCGATCGCCGTGCCGGGAGCCCGGCCCGACCAGCCCCATCTGGTCGAAGTCGACTTTCCGGCGGCCCAGCAGGCGACGGTGGCGATTTGCGTGCTCGAGGACGATGCTGCCGGCGGAACGGTCGAGGTGCGGTATGCCGGCGGCTTCGAGGCGACCGGCGGCGACGGCCTGGCCACCCACCGCTTCGTCTTCTGGCCGACCAGCCGCGATCCGGTGGTCGTGCTGGCCAATCCCGCCGCCGACCAGCCGGCCCTGGTAGGCAAAGTCCGGATCCAGAACGGGCCTGCCGTTCTGCCGGCAACGGCAGCAGCCCCGGCAACCGCGGCAGACGGTCGGCCGACCTTCGCGTTCTTCCCGGAGCCCGACCTCCGGCAGTCGCACGGCGGCCGCGAGCGGCTGGCGGCCGCCGGCGGCCGCCCCTTCGCCGACTGGTCGACCCACGTCGCGGCGATCGAGCATGCGGCCAATGGCCTGTCCGCCCGCGGACTAGCCGGCGGGGTGGTCACAGCCTACGCCGACGGAGCCGCCCTCTGGCCCTCCGATCTGACCCGCCAGGCTCCTCGCTGGGATTCGGCCGTGGCCCACGGCAGCGAACTTGACCCACTGCCGAAAGACATCCTCGGGGCGGTGGCCCGAGTCTGCGATCGCGAAGGGCTGGCCATCATCCCGGCCTTCCGCTTCGACGCGGCGATTCCGGCGCTCGAGACGATCCGCGCCAGCGGTGATGCCGCGGGAATCGCCTGTCTGGGCACCAGCGGCCGGCCTCGGCAACTGCCCGGCGGCGTCCATTACAACGTCCTTGATCCTCGGGTGCGGCAGGCGGTGGAGGCGATCGTCGTCGAGGCTGCGGAGCGGCTGGCGGCCGAGGAGACGTCGAATGCCGTTGCCGGCATGGCGGTCGTCCTGCCCGGCGACGGCTGGCTGCATCTCCCGGGCGTCGCCTGGGGCCTGGACGACACGACCTTCGGACGCTTTCTGGAAACGATCGGAGGACGCCACGCCGCCACCGGACCGGAGCGGTTTGCCGAACGGGCCGAGATGGTTCGCGGTCCGCTGCGGGAGGAGTGGCTGGCCTGGCGGAGCGGGGTGGTCGCCGAGTTCTACGCTCGACTGGCGGCGGCAGTGGCCGCCGTCGATCACCGATGGCCGCTGTATGTCGTCCCGACCACGCTGTTCACCGAGGGTGAGTTGGCCACCCGCTTCGAGCCCTCGCTGAAGGCCGCCGGCCCGGCCCCCGACCTGCTGCGGGAAATCGGGCTGCTGACCTCGCTTCCGCCGGAGACCGACCGGGGCGGGCGGCTCGTCTTCGTGTCGCCAACGGTTGATGCCGCCGGGGGCTCCCTTTCGGACCAGAGCAGCCTGCGGCGCACCAGCGGATCCCTGCCGCTGGCCCGGGCCGCGGCGATGGCCCGCCATCGGGGCGTCGCCCTCGTGGAAAAGCCGCTGGCGATCGACGTCTCCGAGGTCGTGCCCCACACCCCGTTCGCCGCGGCCACGCCGCCGGCCCGCGTCGCGGTCCGGATCACCCCGGCAGCGAGCGGGGGCGATCGCCTTCTGGCCCAGGCGCTCGTCGCGGCCGATGCGGAGGTTGTCTTCGACATGCGGGCCACAGGCAGTCTCCCTCGCCTGCCCTCCGCCGCTCGCCAGGCCTTTGAATCGCTGCCTGTCGGGCCGATGCAACTGGCCATCGATCCCCCCGCCCCGCTGGTCGTCCGCACCCGCGACACGCCGGCCGGCTTGCGAATCATCGTGGTCAACGCCGCCCCGGCGGCCGCCCAGGCTCGACTCTCTCTCACGGGGCCGGCTGCAGCCGTCCGCAACCTCGTCGATGACTCATCGCTGCCGGTCGCCGGCGACGGCGTGGCGACCCTCGACCTGCCGGCCTGGGGCGTGCAATCGCTCCTCGCCGAGGCCGCCACGGCGGTCGAGGCGATCGAGGTGACGCACGACAAGGCGGTCTACGACCAGGTCGCCAGCCGGCTCGAGCGGCTCCGCCAGCGGCTGGCGGTGCTCGCCAGCCCGCCGGCCATCGACGTGCTCGACAATCCCGGCTTCGAACTCGGGCTGGCCGAGCCGCCGGTCCCGCGGGCCGCGCCGGCCATCACCGGCTGGGAACTGGTCGAACCGCGGCGGGGTTCGCTCGCCCTCGTGGCCGGGCTCGAGACGGCCCCCGGCCCCGACGCCACAGGACCGGCCGTCACCGGCCGGGCGCTTGCGTTCTCCTCCCGCAACGGGCTCTCCACGCTTCGCAGCAACCCCTTTCCGCCGCCGGCCACCGGCCGGGTCAGCGTCGCCGCGTGGCTGCGAATCAAGCCGGGCGACCCGCAGCCCCCGCTGCGAATCGCGATCGAGGGCATCGAGTCGGGCAGGGAGTATTACCGGTTTGCGGCAATTGGCGGGTTGACGGGCGGCCGCCCGCTGACGCCCGAGTGGTCGCTGTTCATGCTGCAGGTCGACCATCTTCCCGTCGACACCGTCGAGTCGCTCCGCGTCCGGTTCGATCTGCTCGGGCCCGGCGGAGTGGAGATCGATGAAGTCCGCGTGTTTGACCTCGCCTTTGACGAGAAGCAACGCAATGCCCTGGCCACCCAGGTGGCTCGCATCGACCACCGCTTCCGGCAGGGCGACATCGGGGCCACGCTGGCGGGCCTGGAAACGCACTGGCCGCTGCTGCTGGAAACGCTGGTCGATGACACGCGGCTGGCAGCGCTGGTCCGCCGCCAGGCCGCCGCGGTCGAGGATTCACCTGACCCGCCGCCCGCCGCCGAACGACAGGGCATGTTCGACCGACTCCGTGGCTGGTGGCGATGAGCGGCCCGTTGACCGATCGCGTTCTTGGCCGGTAGAGTCGCGGCCGCGGGGACGGAGATGCCGTCCCGCGTTCCTCGTGACCAGAGACCCTATGCCCGTTTCAGACATCCCCAAGGAAAAGCCCCCCCGCTTCGGCCCCAATCGCCTCGCTCGCCTCGTCAGGATCGCCGAAACCCACGTCGGCAAGGGCGTCTTCGCCCGCCGCACCATGGAGGCCGAGGTCGTGATCGGCGAAATCTTCGGGGAACACCTCGATGAATCGCCGGAAGATCCCAGCTATGTGATGGAACTGCCCAGTTGCAAGCTGCTCGAACCGGCCCCCCCCCTCCGGTTTCTAAATCACAGTTGCGACCCGAACTGTGAAATCTTCTACTACGAGGCTGACGAGGGAGAGGTCCAGGAAGATCGCTTGTGGCTGCAGACGATCCGCCAGATCAGGGCGGGCGAGCAACTTCTGATCGACTACGGATGGCCGGCCGATGCGGCGATCCCGTGCCACTGTGGCGCCGACGGCTGCCGCGGCTGGATCTGCGATCTCGAGGAACTCCATCTGCTGAAGAAGCGGAAGCAGAAGAAGAAGTGAGCCGGCCGGCGGCTCCAGCCTGGCGGTCGGCCGGCTGGGCGACGGCGTTCCTGCTGACGATCCTGGCCGGCTTCGGGATCTCCCGGCTGCGGATCGACGACGACCTCCGCTCCCTGATCCGCGACGGGAGTCAGGCGTTTGCCGCGGTCGATGAGGTCTCGGCGGTCTTCGGCCCGCCCGACCGCGACTGCATCGTCCGGATCGAGGCCCGCGACGGCGACATCTTCGCCCAGGGCACGCTGGAGGCGACCCATGCCCTCCGCGACCGGCTCGCGGCGGTGCCGGGCGTGGAAGGCGTCCGGTCGATCTTCGACGTCCGGCGGCAGGGCGTCGCGGGCGTCGTCCTGCCGGTGATCCCGCGGACGGAAGGCCTCCTCGATTCCGAGCGGCGGGCCGAGGCCCGTGAGCGATCGCTGGCCCACCCGCTGGTGGCCGGGCAGCTGCTTTCGCCCGATGGCAGCGCCTCGCTGATGCTGGTGCGACTCGACGTCGATCACGACCAGCCGCCGGCGCTCGGCCGGGCGGTCGCGGAGATCGAAGCCATCCTGGCAGCGGCCGACGAAGGGCCGCTGACGATCGAGTTGACCGGTATCCCGGCCCTCCGCGAGCAGGC
>CALGAS010000040.1 GCA_937959175.1 uncultured bacterium
TCTTCCTCCACCGCACCCGGGCCACGGAGACCGCCTTCGGGTGACGGCGTCATGAATCGCATCCGCAAACCCGCCCGGCCACCCAGGCCTCGGTACCCAAGCCTGCGCCCGGGTTTGACCGTCGTGGGCCGCAGGTTTATCCCGTGGCCGCAGGTTTGCAACCTGCGGAATGGGCAGGCTACAAGCCCGCCCCCACGGAAGACCCACTGCACGGCCCTCCTCCAGTGGCCGCAGGTTTGCAACCTGCGGAATGGGCAGGCTACAAGCCTGCCCCCACGGAAGGACGTTCCGCGGGACACTCGCATCGTGGCCGCAGCGCGATTCCGCCCCCGTGGCCGCAGGTTTGCAACCTGCGGAATGGAACGTCATGCAGATGAGAACCGCCTGCTCATCGCTGCTGATCCTGGCGAAACCGGAGAGCCTCCTGCTCGGCCGCCTCCCAGCGGCCGGCCTCGGCCAGGTCGATGATCGCCCGGTAGCAAGCGTATTCCTCCGGGCCGATCACGCCGCCGGCATGGTCGCGGGCGATCAACTTCTTGGCCCGTGCCAGCCGCGTCGGGCTCATGGTGTTGGCGGCGGTTCGAAGCGCGGCCGAGTAGCGGCGATTGGCAAACTCGATCTGCGGAGCCCGGGGCCTGCAGCCGGCGACCACCGCCAGCATGATTGCGGTCATCAGGATGGCGATCAGCCCCGTTCCGTGCTGCGTGCCCCTCGATCGAGTCGGCTCAGTAGGCATCGCCGGGAATCCCTTCGCCGCCGTTGATGCTCGAGAGAGCCGCCCAGACGTCCTGGTTGATCGATTCGGCAACGAATCGGACGGCCCCGTCACCGAGGGCCACGTTGCAGCCGCCGGCGTGGTCCGAAAACATCTGGCAGACGTGCGCGACCGGGTCGTTGGGCGGATGAATCACGTCGGCCTCCCCGTCGGCTGGACCGCTGTGGACCAACAGCAATGTGGCCGCCCCGTCCGGCTCGCTGCCCACGGAAGTCACAAACGCCTGGCTTGGATGGCTGGCGGCACCGGGGAGTGTGCCCGCCCAGGCCTTCTGTGAGACTCGCTGCGAATGTTCGCCCAGCAGCACAGTCTTCGACAGGCCGTCGGTGATCCGACTGACGACGAGCCAGCTATTGCGGTAGAGCGGACCGTTGGCGAGGCCGTCCCAGGAATCGAGCGGATCGGCCCAGGGCTCGGCGTGGCCGGCGTTGCCGACGTAACTCGATCGGCCGAGCAGGGCTCCCGAAGGATGTCGGCTGCCCGACTCGGTCAGCACTTCGAAGGGCGTCGAGGGGCCGCCGTCGGACGGGCAGCGGAAGATGGCGGCCGAGGCGGTGACCACCGGCTGGTTCTCCGCCGCCCCGATCCCGCTGCCGGCCGCCGGACGGTACCGGTCCGCCAGGGCCGACTCCTCGAGGTAGGCCGCGATCAGCATGCCCCAGCCGGTGCCCGGCGGCCGGTCCAGCGAGCCGGGATCGACGGGCTGCCGGCCGGCCTCGCTCACGTAACCTGCCGGGAGCCGTTGCTTGGCCGACTCGTGGACAAGGGCGGCCAGGGCGAGTTGCCTGAGGTTGGACGCACAGCTGATCCGGCGGGCCACCTCGCGGGCCGACTGCACGGCGGGCAGCAGGAGACCGATCAGCGTCGCGATGATCGCGATGCCGACGAGCAGTTCGAGCAAGGTAAAACCGGTCAGCGAAACGCGACGATAATGGGGAGAAAACAAGATTTTTGGGACCTCAAAAATATTTTTTTGACTCTTCAAAAACTGCGGTGAGTGTAGCCGTTGGCGGCGGCTCGGCAAGCAACGCCAGTACAGCGAACAAAATTTGGTTTGGAGGCTGCCTGCCGCCCCTCCCGGCGTGATAGGACATACCGTTGCCATGCCGCCTCTCCCGCCCCCCGCCGCCCTGCGTGATCTCGCCGCCCGGCTCGAGGGCGAACTGCGGCTCGACGACGTCGCCCGGGCGATCTATTCGACCGACGCGTCTGAATACCAGGAGCGGCCGCTGGCGGTCGCCCTGCCGAAGTCCGAGGCGGACGTTCGTGAACTCGTGCGGTTTGCCGCGGCTCACGGAGTGCCGCTGGTGCCCCGGGCAGCCGGCACGTCCCTGGCCGGGCAGGTGGTGGGCGGCGGAATCGTCGTTGACGCCGGCCGGCACTTGAACCGGATCGTGTCGCTCGACGCGGCGGGCAGGCGGGTCCGCGTCCAGCCGGGTGTGGTCCGCAACGACCTTAACCGGTTCCTCGCTCCCCACGGACTGTTCTTTGCCCCGGAAACCTCGACAGCTGCCTGGGCGATGATCGGCGGGATGGTGGGCAACAACTCCTGCGGTTCCAACTCGATCGCTTGGGGCACGACCCGGGATCACCTCGTCACGGCCCGCGGCTTTCTCACCGACGGCAGCGAGGCGACCTTCGGCCCGCTCGACCCGGCCGCATTCGCCGCCGCCTGCGACGGGCCTGACTCGCTCGAGACCCGGCTCTACCGGATGGCCCGCGACACGCTCGGCGACGAGGCGAACCGCCTTCTCATCCGCGAGGCGTTCCCGCGGCCGGAGGTGACCCGCCGCAACACGGGCTACGCCCTCGACGCCCTGATGGATGCCGCGGCGCTCGACCCAGCCAGCGACAAGCCCTTCAACTTCTGCAAGCTCCTGGCCGGCTCGGAGGGGACGCTGTTCTTCGGCGTCGAATACGAGCTGAACATGATCCCGTTGCCGCCGCCGGGTGGCCTGCTCTGCGTGCACTGCCGGAGCGTCGACGAGGCCCTCCGGGCCACGCTCGTCGTGATGCGGCCCGACCGCGATCCCGCCACCCGGGCGACCGCCTGCGAGCTGATTGACGACAAGATCCTCGCCTGCACCAAGGACAACCTCGAGCAGACCCGCAACCGCTCGTTCGTGGTCGGCGACCCTGGGGCGGTGCTCGTGGTCGAGCTGCGGGATGCCGACGAGGAGGCACTCGCGACCAAGCTCCGGGGCATCGCGGCGGAGCTCGAGGCTGCCGGGATCGGCTATGCCTATCCGCTCCTCTTCGGCGGCGACGCCGGCAAGGTCTGGGAGCTCCGCCGGGCCGGCCAAGGGCTGATCAACAACATGCCCGGCGACAAGAAGCCGCGGGAGATCGTCGAAGACACCGCCGTGGCCGTCGCCGATCTGCCGGCCTACATCGCCGAGTTCGACCGGCTGCTCGCCGAGAAATATGGCATCGAATGCGTCCACTACGCCCACGCCGGGGCGGGCGAGCTGCACCTGCGGCCGCTGTTCGATCTCCGCAGCCCGGCGGGCCTGAAGATGTTCCGCGACGTGGCCAGCGACGTGGCAGCGCTGGTGAAGCAGTACCGCGGCAGCCTCTCGGGCGAGCACGGCGACGGCCGGCTGCGGGGCGAGTTCATCCGCGCGATGGTCGGCGAGGAGTGCTACGAGCTGTTTCGGCGGGTCAAGCAGGCCTTCGACCCGGCCGGCATCTTCAATCCCGGCAAGATCATCGATGCCCCGCCGATGGACACCTCGCTGCGGATTCTGCCCGGTGAGCCTGAGCCCGTTCACGCGACCGTGTTTCGCTTCGCCGATGCCGGCGGCATCCTCCGGGCTGCCGAGAAGTGCACCGGCGTCGGCCAGTGCCGAAAGCCTGCGATCGCCGGCGGCACGATGTGCCCGAGCTACATGGCGACCCGCGACGAGGATCACACGACCCGGGCCCGGGCCAACGTTCTCCGGCAGGCGCTGGCCGACCCCGCCACCGCCGACCCCTGGAGCCGGCCGGAACTCGCCGCCGTGATGGATCTCTGCCTCTCCTGCAAGGCCTGCAAGAGCGAGTGCCCGTCGAATGTCGACATGGCCCGACTGAAGGCCGAGTGGGAGCAGCACCGGCACGACGCGCGGGGCGTGCCCTGGCGGAGCCGCCTCGTCGCTGGATCGGCGGCGGCGATGCGGCGGGCGGCGATCGCCCCCTGGGCCTACAACCTCGCCGTCACGACGCCGGGCCTGTCAGCGATCGTCAAGCGAGTCCTTGGCTTCGCGCCGCGGCGATCGCTGCCGCGGCTACCGGCGACGACGCTGCGGGCCTGGTGGCGGCGGCGGGGCGGCAGCCGGGCGTCCGGCCGGCTCGGCCGTGTCCACCTCTTCGCCGACGAGTTCACCGACACACTCGATGCCGGGATCGGGATCAAGGCGGTCGAGCTGCTCGAGCGGCTCGGCTGGGAGGTGGTGATCCCCGAGCACGTCGACAGCGGCCGGGCGGAGTTTTCGAAGGGGCTCGTCCGCGAGGCTCGCGACCTGGCAGCCCGCAACGTGAAGTTGCTCGCCGGCGTGGTCACGGCCGAGGAGCCGCTGGTCGGCATCGAGCCCTCGGCGATCCTCTCGTTTCGCGATGAGTATCCCGACCTCGTGCCCGATGCGCTCGTCCCAGAGGCCGAGGCACTCGCCGGGAACGCCCTGCTGCTCGATGAGTTTCTCGCCCAGGCGGCCGCCGCCGGCCGGATCGGCCCGGAGGCGTTCACCGCCGAGCCGCAGCGGGTGCTCGTCCACGGCCACTGCCACCAGAAGGCCCTCTCGTCGATCGACCACACCGTGGCGATGCTCTCGCTGCCGCGAAACTATGCTGTCAAGGCGATCCCCAGCGGCTGCTGCGGGATGGCCGGCTCCTTCGGCTACGAACGGGAGCACTACGCGGTCTCGATGCAGATCGGCGAACTCGTGCTGTTTCCGGCGGTGCGGCAGGCGGCGGCCGACACGATCCTCGCCGCACCCGGTACGAGCTGCCGCCATCAGATCGCCGACGGCACCGGCCGGCGGGCGTTGCACCCGGCGGAGATTTTGCATGCGGCGCTCGTGGGGTAGGAGATGGGGAGGGTGCTGCACGCGTTTTGGGCGTGGTGGCGGTGAAGGCTCGGCGGCTATCGGGGGCGGGATCGCCCAACGGCCCGCCGTCCCCCCGGCTCGCGCCGGGGGGCTTCTATT
>CALGAS010000041.1 GCA_937959175.1 uncultured bacterium
TTCTTCCCGGACGGCGAGCCGCTCAACATGATCCTTGACGACGGCGGGGACCTGACGGCGATGGTGCACGACAAGTACCCGGAGCTGATCGGCGGCATCAAGGGTCTTTCCGAAGAGACCACCACCGGCGTTCACCGGCTCTACCAGATGCAGGAGAACGGCGAACTGAAGCTCCCCGCGATCAACGTCAACGACTCCTGCACCAAGAGCAAGTTTGACAACCTCTACGGCTGCCGGGAAAGCCTCGCCGACGGGATCAAGCGGGCTACCGACGTGATGGTCGCCGGGAAGGTCGTCGTCGTCGCCGGCTACGGCGACGTCGGCAAGGGCTGTGCCCATGCGATGAAGTCGCTCGGCGCCCGGGTGATCGTCACCGAGATCGACCCGATCAACGCCCTCCAGGCCGTGATGGAAGGCTACGAGGTCACCACGATGGAAGAGGCTGCCCCGCGGGGTCAGATCTTCGTGACCGCCTCCGGTTGCCGTGACGTCATCCGCGGTGAGCACCTGGCGGTGATGCCGGACGATGCGATCGTCTGCAACATCGGGCACTTCGACCTCGAGATCGACGTCGCCTGGCTCGAGGGCACCAAGGGCATCACGAAGGAAGAGGTCAAGCCGCAGGTCGACCGCTACACGCTCCCCTCGGGCCGATCGGTGATCGTGCTGGCCGAGGGCCGGCTGGTGAATCTCGGCTGCGCCACCGGGCATCCCTCGTTCGTGATGAGCACCAGCTTCACCAACCAGGTCCTCGCCCAGCTCGCCCTCTGGAACGAGCCCGAGAAGTACGAGATCGGCGTCCACCTCCTGCCCAAGAAGCTCGACGAGGAAGTGGCCCGCCTGCATCTCGACAAGCTGGGGGTCAAGCTGACGAAGCTGACGCCGGAGCAGGCCGAGTACATCCACGTGCCGGTCGAGGGGCCGTTCAAGCCCGCGTATTACCGCTATTGATCAGCGGTCTGCAGCGGCTGAATCAACGCGCGGCTGCACGGCCATCGACAGGCCGTGCAGCCGCTGCCGTTTCTGGGCTTCGCGTTTCCCGTGGAACGCCTACCTCATACCCGCCGACGCCAACACTCAGCCACGCGGCTTTGGCCGGTTCCACGTGAAACTCTCCGGCCTGCGGAACCTGGCGATGCTGGGGAAACGCTGGCGGTTTCACGTGGAACTACCGTGGCAACCTTGCGCGGCAGGGTGGGAATGCCGCGGGCCGAACCGCGGCGTGACGTTCCCGGCACGGCTGGCCGATAACCCGATAGCACCGGGTGTGCCGTGGGGAACGTAGGGAAGGATTACGCGCGTGGGAAGGATTCTGTGCGTGGCAAACCAGAAGGGCGGCGTCGGCAAGACGACCACCGCTTGCAACGTCGCAGCCGGGCTCGCCCACGGGGGCCTGCGGACGCTGCTGGTCGATCTCGACCCGCAGTGCAACGCCACCACCGGGCTCGGGGTGCCGCCTGCGGCGATGCACCCGCTGGTTTCGGAAACGCCGCTCCACGAGTCGATCATCGAAACGTCCGTGCCGGGGCTGGCCGTCCTGCCGGGCAGCCGCAGCGTCCGCGACGTCGAGCGAATCGCCGCCGCGGCCCGCCAGGGCTCGGCCGTGCTGGCGGGCCACCTCGAGCGGGGGCTGGCCGCCTGGGACTATTGCCTGATCGATTGCCCACCCTCGGCCGGCGAACTCACCCGGGCAGCCCTGGCCGGGAGTACCGAGGTCCTGATGCCGATCCAGTGCGAGTACTTCGCGCTGGAGGGACTGACGCAGATGATCGAGGTCATCCGCGATGTCATGCACGAGCGGCCGGGGCGGCTCTCCTTCAGCGGGATCGTGCTGACGATGCACGACGCCTCCCTCGAGCTCACGGCGGAGGTCGAGGCGGAAGTCCGGGAATTTTTCGGGGAAATCGTCTTCGAGACGGTCATCCCCCGCGACGTGGCGGTCTCCGAGGCCCCCAGCCACTCGCAGAGCGTCTTGGATTACGCACCGCGCTCATCGGGAGCCCGGGCCTACACGGAACTCGTGATGGAGGTACGCGACTGTGAGTAGGGAACGACGCCTGGGACGGGGGCTCGAAGCGTTGCTGGGAAGGGCCGGGGTCGATGCTCCGGCTCCGGTGACCGACGGCTCGGCCGCCGTGGCCGGCACACCGGCCGCCCGGTCGGCTTCGGGGCTGGGCTCGGGCGCGGCCCGGCTGATGCTGCATGCGCCGGAGGAAGTCGAGCAGGCGGCCGCCTCACTCCCGACCGACGAGCTGGCCATCGCCGCGGTCGATCCCAACCCCTGGCAGCCGCGGACGGTACTGGGCGACGAGGATCTCGCCGAACTGGCCGACAGCCTCCGCGAGCACGGCCTCGTCCAGCCGATCGTGGTCCGGGCGACAGGCGACCGCTTTCAGCTGATCGCCGGCCAGCGGCGGCTGGCTGCGGCCCGCCGGCTCGGCTGGGAGCGGGTGCCGGCCCGCGTGCTCGACGTCGAAGATCGTCAGATGGCCGAAATCGCCATCGTCGAGAATCTCCAGCGACGAGACCTCGATGCCCTCGAGAAGGCCGCCAGCTTCAAGCAGTACCTTGCCACTTGGGGCTGCACCCAAGAAGAACTGGCGAAGCGGCTCTCGATTGACCGCTCCCATGTGGCCAACCTGATCCGGCTGTTGGAACTCCCCGCATCGGTCCAGCAGAAACTGAGGGGGGGCAAGCTGACCATGGGTCACGCTCGCGCCCTCTTGCCCCTCGGGGACGAGGAGGAGCAAGTCCGCCTGGCCGACCGGGTCGCCGCCGAGGGGCTTTCGGTACGGGCGGTCGAGGGCGAGGTTCAGGAAATTCTCCGCGGTGACGAAGCCGACGACACGCCGGCTCACAGACATCAGGGGCCACCCCCCGGCGATCCCGCCAGCAGCCCCGCCAGCGGCGTGGCCTCGCCCAAGCGGAAGCCCGGTCGGCCGGCGAGCCGTCGCTCGAGCCAGGTGGCAGCCGTCGAGACCCAGCTCCGCCGGGCCCTGGGTGTCAAGGTGGTCGTCCACGCCAACAGCAAGGGTGCCGGCCGGATCGTGATCCCCTTCGGCAGCCTCGACGAGTTCCAGCGGCTGCTCGAGCACGTCTGCGAATAGCGACGAGAACCGCTGACAACTGCTCGTCCGTCAAACGGAATCGGGGCGGAGAGATTCGAACTCTCGACCTCCTGGTCCCAAACCAGGCGCGCTAACCAGACTGCGCCACGCCCCGGCCTCGCCGGGGGCGAGGACAGTCTCGCAAGTGTACACGCTGCCGCGGTGTTCTCCCTGGCTCAGCCGCCAGCCAGCCGCAGCCCCGCCCAGACCGCGGCCAGGGCGAGCAGGCTGGTTGCCGCGACATAGGCCAGGCCCCAGGCCATCCGGTGGTTGTTCAGGAGCATCATCGATTGGAAGGCAAAGCTCGAATAGGTCGTGAAGCCCCCGAGCAGGCCAACCAGGACGATCGGCTGCCAGGCCGGCGGCACCGCCTGGCGGGACGCGGTCAGGCCGTAGATCAGCCCGAAGGCGAAGGAGCCGGCCACGTTGATCGCCAGCGTGGCAGCCTCTGCCGCCCAGCCCCGCTCGTCTCCGGCCAGCCGCATCGCCAGCGTCGTGCAGCCGGCCCGCAGCAGGGTGCCGAGTCCACCGGCGAGAGCCAACAGGAGCCAGTGTAGGGGATGTGTCATGTGTCTCTGCCTAGGCTCACGAGCACGGGCATCGTACCGCAGGCAATCGTGAGACCGGGAGTTGTCGCCGATTCCCCGATATACTCCGTGGTTTGTTCGTGTGACGCGTTTCCGGAGGCCCCTTCCCACGATGCTGCCTTTTCCTCAGCGAATCCTGTTTGTCGGCTTTGGTTTCGTCGCCCGCTGCACGCTGCCCATTCTTCTCCGACACATCCGCATCGCCCCCGAGCAGATCACGATTCTGGAGTTTGAGCCGGACGAGGAGGCGATTCGACCCTGGACTGACCAAGGCGTGAACTTCGTGCGGGCCCGGGTCGAGCGGGACAACCTGGGGGATCTGCTCGGCCGCCACCTCGCCGCCGGCGACCTGCTGCTTGATCTGGCTTGGAACATCGACTGCTGCGAGATCGTCCAGTGGTGCCACGACCACGGTGTCCTCTACCTCAACACCTCCGTCGAACTCTGGGATCCCTACGAAAACGCCCAGCAGGCCCATCCCACGGAAATGACCCTCTACTGGCGGCACATGAACCTCCGCCGGATGATCGCCGGCTGGGACGCGGCCGGCCCGACTGCTGTCCTCGAGCACGGCGCCAATCCAGGGCTGATCAGCCACTTCACCAAGCAGGCCCTCCTCGACATCGCCACGGCCTGCCTCGAGGAAAAAAAGTTTCTTGGAGCCCAGGCGGAGCGGATCGCCCAGCACGCTACCGAGCGGGCCTTCAACCACCTCGCCCACGAACTGGGCGTCAAGGTGATCCATTGCAGCGAACGGGACACGCAGATCTCGAATCGCCCCAAGGAGGTCGATGAGTTCGTCAACACCTGGAGCGTCGAGGGCTTCCGCGAAGAAGGAACGACGACCGCCGAAATGGGCTGGGGAACCCACGAGAAGGAACTGCCTCCCTTCGCCTACGAGCATGCCGACGGGCCGCGCAGCCAGATTTGTCTGGCCCGGATGGGAATCAACACCCAGGTCGTCTCCTGGGTGCCCGACTACACGATCGTGGGGATGGTCGTCCGGCACGGCGAAGCCTTCACGATCACCGAGAACCTCAGCGTCCGGGACAATGCGGGCCAGACCATCTATCGCCCCACCGTCCACTACGCCTACTGCCCCTGTGATGCGGCCATCGCCAGCCTCTGGGAACTCCGCGGCTACAACTACCGGCTCCAGCCGAGGCACCGGATCATGACCGACGAGATCACCAGTGGAGCCGACATCCTTGGCGCCCTCGTGATGGGGCATCCCCTCAACTCCTGGTGGTGTGGCACAGACCTCTCCATCGAGGAATCCCGCCGGCTCGTCCCCCACCAGAATGCCACCACGATGCAGGTCGCGATCTCAGTCGTCGCCGCGGCGATGTGGATGATCGAACACCCTGCCGAGGGCGTGAAGGTGCCCGACGATCTGCCCCACGACTACGTATTGGGCATCGCCAAGCCCTACCTGGGCAACTTCCACTCGCTGCCGAGCAACTGGACGCCCCTCACGCACTCCACCAACGCCTTTCCCGGCTACAACAAGCCCGCGATTGACGAGTCTGACCCCTGGCAGTTCAAAAACTTTCTCCTCACCGACGGTGATTGAGCAGGCCGGTCGGGAGGATCGCGGCTGGCTCCTGGCGGCCGGCCGCGGTGGGACAACCAGCGGCCCGTGGTCGAAACTGCGGTGACCCAGAGGTATGCAACCGGAGTTTGCAACGCTGATGAACCAGAAGACACTGCTCGACCTCGCCCGGCGGCACGGCACACCGCTGTTCGTCGTCGATCACGCCGAACTGCGGCGGAACTACGCGACCTTCAAGCGGCACTTTCCCCGCGTTCAGGCCTACTACGCCGTCAAGGTCAACAGCGATCCGGCGATCGTCGAAACCTTTTACAAGCTCGGCGGCAGCTTCGACGTGGCCAGCATGGAGGAGTTTCACACGGTCTATCGGTTCATCAAGAAGCTGCCGGCTAAGGAGCGGCAGGACTTCATCTGGGACAAGATCATCTACGCCAATCCGATCAAGCCGATCGAAACCCTCCGCGAGCTCGACCGCTACCGGCCGTTGGTCACCTACGACAACCTCGAGGAGGTCAAGAAGGTCGCCGCCCACGCCCCCCGGGCCGGGCTCTGCCTCCGCCTCCAGGTGCCCAACACCGGTTCGATGGTCGAGCTCTCGAGCAAGTTCGGCACGCCCCCCGGCGAGGCGGTCGACCTGATCCAGGCCGCCCACGATCACGGCCTCGTCGTCGAGGGAATCTCTTTTCATGTCGGCAGCCAGTGCACCAACCCCGAGAACTATGTGCAGGCCCTGCATCTCGCGGCGGGCATCTTCAACGAGGCCCGGCTGCGGGGCTTCGAACTGACCCTCCTCGACATCGGCGGGGGCTTTCCGGCCGCCTACGACGAGCGGGTGCCAAAGATGGCCACGCTGGCCCGCACGATCAACCACGAGATCGACCGGCTCTTTCCCGCCTCGATCGAGATCCTGGCCGAGCCGGGCCGGTTTCTCGTCGCCTCCGCCGCCACGGCCGTCTCCAAGATCATCGGCAAGGCCGTCCGCAGCGAAAAACTCTCTTACTACATCGACGACGGCGTCTACCACACTTTCTCGGGCGTGATCTTCGACCACTGCACGTACCACCTCAAGAGCTTCAAGCGGGGCCGGCCGCAGCTCTGCGCCGTCTTCGGCCCGACCTGCGACGCCCTCGACACGATCAGCCTCGCCGAGCAGCTCCCCGACCTCGAGATCGGCGACTACCTCTACAGCGAAAACATCGGGGCCTACTCCGCCGCCAGCAGCACCCACTTCAACGGCTTTCCGCCGGCAACGGTCGTCCACGTCAACCGGTGAAGGGCTGCGGGTTTGCGAACTCCCGGGGACCGGGATGGCCCAACCGCCCGCCGTCCCCCCGGCTCGCGCCGGGGGGCTTTTATGGAAAAGGGGACTGGCT
>CALGAS010000042.1 GCA_937959175.1 uncultured bacterium
CGAGCCGGCGTTGGGAAGCCGAGCGCAGCCCGGAGGGCGAAAGCGAGGGTTCCCCCGAGCGAGCGAAGGCCACGATGGCCTGAGTGAGCGTCCGGCGAGATGGCACGGGCCCACCCCGAGCCTGCGCGAAGTGAACCCAACCCAATCGAGCCGGCGTTGGGAAGCCGAGCGCAGCCCGGAGGGCGAAAGCGAGGGTTCCCCCGAGCGAGCGAAGGCCACGATGGCCTGAGTGAGCGTCCGGCGAGATGGCATGGGCCCACCCCGAGCCCGCGCGAGGTGAACCCACCCGAGCGTCCGGCGAGATGGCACGGGCCCACCCCGAGCCTGCCGGGTTGTTGGGTCGGGGTTGTGTCCCCTCCCCGGTGACCGAATACTGCGGGGTGTTCGTCCGTCCCAGGAGCCTGCCGCTGTGATCGAGCATGAGTTGGTCCGTGACCTCGCCGAGAAAAACACTTCCAAGATCGTGATGCTCGTGGCCGACGGCCTCGGCGGACTGCCGATGGAGGCGGGCGGCAAGACGGAACTGGAGACCGCCGCCACGCCCAATCTCGACCGGCTCGCCGGCCGGGGCACGAGTGGCTCGAGCGTGCCGGTGCTGCCCGGGATCACGCCCGGCTCTGGCCCGGGCCACCTGGGACTCTTCGGCTACGATCCGCTCGAGTTCAAGATCGGCCGCGGTGCCCTGGAGGCCACCGGCATCGGCTTCGAACTCGGGCCCGACGACGTGGCCGCCCGCGGCAACTTCTGCACCCTCGACGCCGAGGGACTGATCACCGACCGGCGGGCCGGCAGGATTCCGTCGGAGGAGAGCTTCAAGGTGGTCGAGCGGCTCCAGTCAGTGAAGATCCCCGGGGTTGAGACGTTCGTTCGGCCGGTGAAGGAACATCGCTTCGTCGTTGTCTGGCGTGGCCCGGGCCTCTCCGGCGCGGTCGCCGACACCGATCCCCAGGCCACCGGGGTGCCGCCGCTGGCCCCCGAGCCGCTCGACGCCGCGGCCGCCCGCACCGCCGAGGTGGCCGCGGAGTTCGTGCGGCAGGCGCGGGAGATCCTCGCCGACGAGCCCAAGGCCAACGGGATGGTGCTCCGCGGCTTCGCTGGCCGCCCTGCCCTGCCCTCCTACGAGGAACTCTACGGCCTGAGGGCCGCCGCAATCGCCGTCTACCCGATGTACAAGGGCCTTGCCCGCCTCGCCGGGATGACCCTGGTCGGTGAGGCGACCACGCTGGGCGAGCAGCTCGACGTGCTCGCCGAGTGCTGGAACGACTTCGACTTCTTCTTCCTCCACTTCAAGTACACCGACTCCACCGGCGAAGACGGCGCCTTCGAGCGGAAGGTCGCCCGGATCGAGGAGCTCGACGCTGCGATCCCGCGGATCGAGGCCCTCGGGCCCGACGTGTTGATCGTGACCGGCGACCACTCGACACCCAGCCGCCTCCGCAGCCACTCCTGGCACCCGGTGCCGACGCTCCTGGCGGCCGAGACCTGCCGGCCCGACGGCCTGACGGGCTTCTCCGAGCGGGACTGCCTCCGGGGCGGCCTGGGGATCTTTCCCGCCAAGCACCTGATGCTGCTCGCCATGGCCCACGCCGAGCGGCTGGGCAAATACGGGGCGTGACCCGGGGCCTCGCCCCCGCTGCTGGAACGAGCCGATGCCCCCCGCGATCGAAGACGACCTGTTTCAGAACTCGACGATGACCATCGGCGAGCATCTGGAAGAACTTCGCGGCTGCCTGTTTCGGGCGGCGGCGGGTCTGGCCGTGGGCGTCTTGCTGGGGCTCGTCCTGGCCAAGCCGGTGGTCCGGCTGATCGAGGATCCGCTGCGGCGGGCCCTCGGCGACTACTACTCCACACGGGCCCTCGAACTGGCCGCCGGCTGGACCGGCCCCGCCCTGCCCTACTCCGAAGCCGAGATTCGTGACGCCGTCGAACACCGGGGCCTCTCTTTCGAGCTTCGCGAAGTCCATCCCGAGCGGCTGGCCCGCATGCTGGAAGGCCGCGCCAGCGAGGCCGGCCCGGATACGGGCTCCGGTGATGCCCCGCCGGCCGGCGGCCCGAAAACCTTCGCCGCCGACGAACTCGTCCCGATCATGCTCTGGCAGCCGCTGGCCCGGGATGCCCGGGTGAGCATCACCACCCTCAGCGCCCAGGAGGCCTTCGCGATCTATTTGCGGGCGGCCGTGCTGGTGGGGATCATTCTGGCCAGCCCCTGGATCTTCTACCAGCTCTGGACCTTCGTGGCGGCCGGCCTCTATCCGCACGAAAAGCGGCTGATACACCTCTTTCTCCCGGTCAGCCTGGGGCTGTTTCTGGCGGGGGCCTTCCTGGCGTTCTTCTTCGTGTTCGACTTCGTGCTGGAATACCTGCTGACCTTCAACGAGTGGCTGGGGCTCGACCCCGATCCGCGGATCAGCGAGTGGATGAGCTTCGTGCTCGTCCTGCCGCTCGGCTTCGGGATCGGCTTTCAGCTCCCGCTGGTGATGCTGTTCCTCGAGCGCATCGGAATCTTCGAGGCGGCCGCCTACCTCTCGCAGTGGCGGATGGCGGTGCTCGTGATCTGCATCGTCTCGGCGATCCTGACGCCGGCCGACCCCTACAGCATGGTCTTTCTGGCGGTGCCGCTGAGCCTGCTCTACTTCGGGGGCGTCGGGCTCTGCCTCTGGGCTGGAGCCCGGGAGCGGGCTCAGGACACGAATGCCAGCCAGTAAAAGATCAGACCGGTGACGGCCGTGGCGAGCAGGTCGAGGGCCGCCAGCCGGGCCATCCGGCGGTGCCGGGGACCGTGGCTGCCTGGCGAGGGCGGCTTGGGAAACCGCAGCAGGGCCTCCCAGACGACCCAGGTCCAGAGCACGAAGCTGCTCACCGCGAAAACGAGGTGGATGCCGAGCGACCAGAAGACGCCGGCCGGATACCAGGGGCTGGGCAGGGCCCGGGCCTTCCAGTCGCTGAACAAGCGGATGTCGATTTCGAACACGACGATCGCGGTGGCGAGGGCCGCCACGATGAACACCTGCAGCCGCTTGTGAAGCTGATAGCGACCGGCCCGCACCGCCGCGATGCTCCAGGCCAGAATCGGCAAGAGCGCCAACAGACCGACCAGGACGACATCCATCCCCAGCGAGGCCCGCGAGCCAAGGAAGCCGTCAAACCCGTCGAACGCAGGGACCACCGCCTGTGCGTCGGCCGAGGCGGCAGCAGCACCGGCCGGGCTGCCGCTCGTGCCGCTCACGTCAGCACTCTCGGTGCTGGCGTCGTTGCCGGGAGTGGTGCTGGCGTCGTTCAAGGGCGGAGCGTGGGGGGCCGGCTGGGGCGGCAGGCGGGCAACGGGGCAGCGGCCTGCGGGACATGTGCGGGATTGTAGCCTCTGCTAGCATCGGCAAACGCGGCCGAGTGGCGAAACTGGCAGACGCACGGGACTTAAAATCCCGTATCCCGGAAGGGGTGTGCGGGTTCGAGCCCCGCCTCGGCCATTGGAGGGGAATCGGCCGTAACCGTGCCTGTCTGGGGGCAGGGAAAGATGGCGTTGCCGCGGCCGGGCGGGGATTGCTATCTGTCTGCCGTCTCGCGAGGACCGCGGCAGCCCCGCCCAGGCTCGCAGACGGTCCATCGACCCGAACACGGACGAGATGCCGATGTCGATCGCAGCATGTCCTTCTCCGCGGCCTGCCAACGAGCTGTCCCGCCCTCGGGAGATGCCGGTCTGGCTGCCCTGGCTGGCCGCTCCCGCCTTCGCCCTGTTGCCCCTGATGGGCTGCGGCGCGGCGGCGCGGTGGCGGGCCGACCGCGGGCCGGTCCGGCAACGGCAGACGGCCAGAGCCGCGCCGCCGCTGGTGCCGATTGCAGCGGTCGTGACGTCGGTGCAGCCCGGTCGCTGACCGCCCCGTGGCACGCGCCGCCGCGGTGAACTAGGGTTCGGTGATTCCCCGTTGGTTTCGCCGGAGCCGCCGCATGTCGCTGCGCACCACGCTCGTCTTGTTCACGCTTCTCGTCGTCGCCGCTTCCGCCCTGGCTGCTGTCACGGTGGTGACGGTGCTGCCTGGCTGGCTGGGCGGCGAGGCGGCCGAGGCCGTGATCGATACCGCGGGCCGCGAGGCCGTCGAGGTGCAGCCCGGCAGCAGCCTGCTCCGGCAGGGGCTGGCGGCCCTGCTGGCAGCCGTTCTCGTCGGCCTCCCGGCGGCAGTGCTGGCCGGCCGCATCGGCGAGCGCATCGACGCCCCGCTGGCGGAGGCGGTGGCCGCCGCCGAGGCGATCACCGCCGGCGATCTGGGACGAGAGGTGATCCTGGGTGGCCGCAACGGCCCCGGCCACCTGCTGGCCGCATTTGTGGCGATGCAGCACACGTTCCGCGAACTCGTGGCGACGATGTCGACCTCCGCCCGGCAGCTGACCACCATCGAACACGACACCGCGGCGGCCCTCACCCGTCAGGAGCGGGCCGTGGCGGGCTTCAGCGGGGCGACCCACGAGATTTCCACGGCGGCTTCCGAGATCTCGGCCACCAGCGAGCAGCTGCTCGAGGCGACCGGGAGCGTGACCAAGATCGCCCGTGACGCCGCCGGCGTGGCCGACGAGGGCCGCGGCGGGCTCGCGAGCATGACCGCCTCGATGCACCAGCTCGACGAGGCGATGAACACCTTCACCCGCAAGCTGGCGACGATCAGCCAGCGGGCCAGCGGGATCACGTCGGTCGTCACCACGATCGCCAAGGTGGCCGAACAGACCAACCTGCTTTCGGTCAATGCGACGATCGAAGCCGAAAAGGCGGGAGAATCGGGCCGCGGCTTTCGGATCGTCGCCCAGGAGATCCGCCGGCTGGCCGATCAGACGGCGTTGGCGACCAAGGACATCGAGCGAATGGTCCGCGATATGCAGGCAGCCGTCGCCGGGGGCACGATGGAAATGGACCGGTTTCGCAACGAAGTCAGCAGCCGGATCGGCGAAGTCGCCGACGTCAGCGAGAAACTCGGCCGGATCATCGACCCTGTTCAGTCGGTCACCGAGGCTTTGGAGCAGGTCCACGAGGGCATGGAGGCCCAGTCGGAAGGGGCTCGCCAGATCCGCGACGCCATGGACTCGCTGCGGGGAGACGCCACGGAGACGGCCTCGTCCCTGGAGGTCTTCGCGAGTTCCCTCGCCGCGCTCCGCTCGGCTGCCGCCGACCTGAACAGCGACGCGGAGCGGTTCCAGGGCTGACCGCTATCGACGGGCGTTGCGAGCAGCCTGCCGCGAGGCGAGGAAGCGACGCAGGCCGTTGACGACACGCCGCGGCTCCTGGTCCCCAGACTCGCTGAACAGCGGCGTGTGGCCGTCATCGGTGACCACGATCCCGACCGCCTCCGGGGCCAGTTCCTCGCCCCCCAAGAGTTCATCGACCGCCTCGTCATCGGGCGAGCCGGCCAGCGTGCCGGCCGGCGGCAGCTGGGCGACGACGAAGTTCTCCCGGGCCAGGGACTCAAACTCTGGGTCTCCCATGAGCGAGGCCAGCCGGGTCGTTGCTCCGCTGTCGCCGGGCCGCGAGACCATCACGAGAATCGGCCGCTTGGTTCCCCGGGCGGTCGCCACCGCCTCGTCGAGCCTGGAGTGGACACGGCCGCCGTCCGCCAGGGAGCGGGCGGGCAACTCGCCCTCGAGCGAGGCCACCCAGGTCGCCGCCGACTGGCCGCGATAGCCCGCGCGAGTCGTGATCGCCTGGCCGTCGCTTCCCACCAGCACGACGCTCGGAAAGGATCGAACACCGTAGCGGATGCAGACCCGGGAGCGAGCCTTCCGTTCGGCCATTGAAATCCCCTCCTGGGGCAGATCGATCATCAGGAGAATCACCCGGTCGGTAGCCCATGCCTGGAAGGTTTCCGTCTCGAGGACGTTCTGCTCGAGCGTCCGGCAGTGCTGGCACCAGTCGCTGCCGGTGAAGACCGTCAGGACGGGCAGTCCGGTGTCGGCCGCGGCGGCCAGGGCCTCCTCGTGGCTTGTCAGCCAGCGAGGCTCGTCGGCAACGACGACCGTCGCCAGAAGCAGGCTGAGGGCCAACTGGCCCACCGAAACCATGATGCGGCGGGCTGACTCCAGCCGCACCGTTCCGGATGTCATTCTCATCGCCGTTTGCCTCCAGGTCGCCCAGACCCCCATTTCATCGGGCGGAGACGATCCGCCCCGCGAGGGTTCGTGGGCCAAAACTCGGGCAAAAGGCTAGCGGTCAGTGGCCAACCTGTAAAACTGCGCCGCCTTCGCCGGTTGTGCAGCCCCCCCAGATTCACCCGGCGCGACACGCCGACTGGACTTACGTCACGGGGCTTATCCGTTTTCGGAGGCGCCGGGGCTCCCGGAAGCCGTCAGACCGGCCTCCGGCCGGGGGACACTTGAGGGATCCGGCCACTTCGTGAACACGCCGCCCTCACGCACCCGCATGCCGTGTGTATCTACCCATAGAAGCCCCCCGGCGCGAGCCGGGGGGACGGCGGGCCATTGGGCGAGAGACGCCCCCGAAAGCCCGATGAACCGTTCACCACCAGAAAGCCCAATCCGCGTTCACCGCCGAACGTCCCGTGGTGGCTTTTCATGCTCCCCGGGGGGACGGCGGGCCGTTGGGCGAGAGACGCCCCCGAAAGCCCGATGAACCG
>CALGAS010000043.1 GCA_937959175.1 uncultured bacterium
GGGGTCACCTGGGATGAGCGTTCACTCACCCGGGCCGATCTGGCCGCCGCCGACGAAATCCTCCTGACGAGCACGCCCAGTTGCCTGCTTCCGGCAACCCGCCTCGATGGCCGGCCGGTCGGCGATGGCCGGCCCGGACCGATCTTTCATCGCCTCTTGGCGGCCTGGAACAACCTGGCCGGGATCGACATCGCCGCCCAGGCGCGGCACCATGCGTCGATTATTCATCAGCCGGGGACGACATCATGACTCAGCCGGCCACCTCCACGGTCGCACCGGTCCGGTACGAGGTTCGACACGAAACGACCTACTCGTATTCCGAGGCGGTGCCGGTCTGCCACAACGAGATTCATCTCGTGCCCAGGGAATACCGGCGGCAACGCCTCCTCTCCAATGCGATCCTGGTCGACCCGCAGCCCAGCGGGATGTCGACCCATCTCGACTTCTTCGGCAACCACGTCGGCATGTTTGCGATCGAACGGGGCCACAAGCGGCTCTCGGTCACCTCGACGAGCCTCGTCGAGATCGGGTCGCCCCGCGCCTGGCGGGAGATGGAGCCGCTGGCCTGGGAGAGCCTCCGCGACCGGCTGGCCCGCGACACCGACGCGGCGACCCTCGATGCCCGGCAGTTCACCTACGACTCGCCCCTGGTGCGGGCCTCGCCCCGGCTGGCGAGTTGGGCTGCCGAGTCGTTCACCCCGTCACGGCCCTGGACGGAAGCCGTCGTGGAGCTCACCAATCGGATCCACCGGGAGTTCACCTACGACCCCACCGCCACCACGACCAGCACGCCGGTCGAGGAGGTCTTTGCTCACAAGCGAGGCGTCTGCCAGGACTTCGCCCATCTTCAGATCGCCTGCCTGCGGTCGCTCGGCCTGGCGGCCCGCTACATCAGCGGCTACATCTCCAACGAGCGGGCGCCGGGTACGGCCGGCGACGCCGGCATGGTCGGGGCCGACGCCTCCCATGCCTGGCTGGCCTGCTGGGGCGGCTCGGATGGCTGGCTCGACGTCGATCCGACCAATGACTGCCCGGCTGGTTCGCTCCATGTGACGATCGGCTGGGGCCGCGACTACGCCGACGTGACACCGGTGAAGGGCGTCTGCATCGGCGGCGGCACCCACGCGATGGATGTGGCGGTCCACGTCTCTCGGATCACCTGAGTCTCCGATCATTCCTCTTCCCGACAGGCTGCCATGAACGACACCCCCGCTGCGGATACCCCGCCAACTCCTCCCCGTCGCCGCGGCCCGCTTCGCCGGCTCTACGACTGGGTGCTGTCCTGGGCCGATTCGCCGTTCGGCACGACGGCCCTGGCGGGCATCTCGTTCGCGGAAAGCTCCTTCTTTCCGATCCCGCCCGACGTCCTCCAGATTGCCCTCTCCGTCGCCAGGCCGACGCGGAGCTACCTCTACGCGGCGGTCTCGACGGCGGCCAGTGTGGCGGGAGGGATCCTCGGCTGGCTGATCGGCTGGGGGCTCTGGCAGGCGGTGGAGCCCTGGTTTTTCAGCTACGTGCCGGGCTTCAGCCGGGAGAAGTTCGAGTATGTGGAGACCCTTTACCAGGGCAACGCCTTCCTGGCGATCTTCGCGGCGGCGTTCACGCCGATCCCCTACAAGGTCTTCACGATCGCCGCCGGCGTCTGCTCGGTGCCGCTGCCGGTGCTCGTGGCGGCCTCGGCGCTGGGGCGGGGAGCGCGGTTTTTCATCGTCGCGACGATCACCTTTTTCGGTGGCCGGGCTGCCAAGGAGATGCTCGACAAGTATCTCGAGCTCGTGACGGTCCTGCTGCTCGTCGCGATCGTGGCGGGCTTCGCCGCGATTAAGTTTTTGATCCCGAGCCATTGAGCCGCGGCACGCGTTTTGGGCGTGTGGTTGGTGAGCGGTTCGTGGGGCTTCCGGGGGCCGGGATGGCCCAACGGCCCGCCGTCCCGTGGTTCAAGTACCCGGGGGTATTTGGTTAGCCGGGCGTTTTGGGCGTGTGGGTGGTGAGCGGTTCTTGGGGCTTCCGGGGGCCGGGATGGCCCAACGGCCCGCCGTCCCCCCGGCTCGCGCCG
>CALGAS010000044.1 GCA_937959175.1 uncultured bacterium
CCGGCGGCCGGGCGGAGGCCCGGCGAGGTGGCAGGGGCCATGGATGGCCCTGCCACCGGTTCTACAAGATCCCGCCGTGCGTCCGCCACGGCTTCATGTGCGACGGCTGGTCGAGAAACCAGATCCGCTCCCACTCGTCGGTGATCGCCCGCAGGTCCTCCGACGTATAGATCAACTCCTGGGCCCGCCGCACAGGGTCGCCCGAGTAGAGCGGGATCAGGCAGCCCGTGTTCGTCGCGAGCACCGCCACCGCACACAGCAGCCACACTGCCTTTCTCATCGACTGGTCCTCCTGACCTGTGCTCATGATCTGTTCGATGCGGGACGCGCTTCCTTGCCCGTGCCCAGGGTGTACCCGATTGGTCGGTTTCGTCGCGAGGGGAACCGGCAACTTCCGCCAGTTTCCCCAGGTTGTCCAAGATGTCGTTCAGAGATGCGTTGGAGGATGCGATGGAGGGGGCGGGTCGGTGGTCGCCGCCGAGGGATCGGCTGCGTCGTTCGGTGCCTCAGGGGGCTTTTCCCCCGACGCCTTGAACTCCCGGACACGCTCCTCCATCTCCTTGCCCGGCTTGAAGGTCACCACGTTCTTAGCCTCGACCGGCACCGGTTCACCGGTGCGTGGGTTGCGGGCCAGCCGGGCTTCCCGTTGCTTGATCTGAAAGACGCCGAAGTTCCTCAGTTCCACCCGCCCGTCGCGAACCAGCACCTCGATGAGTGCCTCGAAGGTCCGCTGCACAAGGGCCCGGGTGCGAAACTGGGGAAGATCGATCTCCTCCGCGATCGTCCGGACGATATCTTTCTTGGTCACGGCTCGGGTACTCCGACCGCGGCCCGCCGACCTCCACCCGATGGGCGAGCAGCCGGCAGACGGGTGTAGAAGAGCCCGAAGCCTAGGACTGGCAAGGGGTAGTGTCAACCAAACGCCACCGCGGCGAGTGGCCACCAGTCGCCTGCCGTCGGTAGGTATCGGCCTCCCGGCCGGCAAACTTGACCCATCCGGCAAAATCGGCAGCACGGGCTCTCCGCCGGGCAAAATCGCATTTTCCAGTGCCGAACGAGGCAGGCTTGGGGGGTTGGGAAAACCCACTACACTCGGCGAAAACGCCCTCGGCTCGTCATCCTCGTATGCAGCTCCCGTCCAGCCCCGCCCCGGCCGGTTCGCCGCCCAGCCTCGCCGTGTCGCTGGGCCGGCTGCGACTGCCCAACCCGATCCTCGTCGCCTCCGGCACGTTCGGCTACGGGCAGGAGATGACCGGCTTTGTCGATCTGGCCCGGCTCGGCGGGATCGTCCCCAAGACGATCACCCCGCAGCCCCGCAAGGGCAACGTCCCCTGGCGGACGGTCGAGACGGCCTCAGGGCTGCTCAACTCGATCGGCCTCGACAACGACGGCGTCGAGACCTTCCTCGCGAAGCAGCTGCCCTTTCTGGCCGGGTGCGGGTCCCCGGTCATCGTCAGCATCGCCGGCGGGGACGCCGACGAGTTCGTCGGGCTGGCCCGCCGCCTGGAGGGCGTGCCCGGCATCGCCGCGATCGAGCTCAACATCTCCTGCCCGAACGTCAGCCATGGTGTCGACCTGGGCACCGATCCCGAGATCTGCCGCGGCGTGGTGGCCGGGGTGCGGGAGGCGACGAGCCTGCCGGTGATCGCCAAGCTGACGCCGAATGTCACCGACATCGTCGCGGTGGCCCGGGGCGCGGCCGAGGGAGGTGCCGACGCGGTCACGCTCATCAACACGCTCCAGGGGATGGCGGTCGACTGGCGGCGGCGACGGCCCCTGCTGGGCAACGTCGTCGGCGGCCTCAGCGGTCCGGCGATCAAGCCGGTGGCCCTGCGGTGTGTGCATCAGGTGCATCGGGCGGTCGGCATCCCGATCATCGGCGTGGGCGGCATCATGACGATCGACGACTGCCTGGAGTTTTTCGTGGCCGGGGCCTCGGCCGTGCAGATCGGGACAGCGAGTTTTGCCGAGCCGGTCGTCTCAGGCCGGCTGCTTGACGAGCTGCCGGCGGCGGTCGCCGAGGCGGGCGTCGCGAGCCTCACCGACCTCGTCGGCAGCCTTCAACTGCCCGAGGTCGCCGGCGGCCAGCGGCCGGTTTCGGAGGAGGTTTCCCAGGAGTCCGTTCATGGCGACTGATCCCAAGCCCCCGCCGCCGACCCGTGCCCTCTCCGGGATCCAGCCGACCGGCCGATTCCACTGGGGCAACTACTTCGGGGCGATCCGGCAATACATCGAGCTCCAGCCCGGGGGCCATGATCAGGCGGCCGCCGAGGCCTACTACTTCATCGCCGACCTCCACGCCCTGACGACCGTCCGCGACCCTGGCGTGCTGCGGGGCTTCGTCCGCGACGCGGCGCTCGACCTCGTCTCGCTGGGGCTCGATCCTGAGCGGGCGGTGCTGTTCGTGCAGTCGGATGTGCCAGAGGTAGCCGAACTGACCTGGCTGCTGATGACCGTCGCACCGATGGGCCTGCTCGAGCGGTGCCACGCCTACAAAGACAAAAAGACCCGCGGCCTGCCGGCCGATGCGGGTCTGTTCACCTACCCCGTGCTGATGGCCGCCGACATCCTCGCCTACGACGCAACGGTGGTCCCGGTCGGCGAGGACCAGGTGCAGCACATCGAGGTCTGCCGCGACCTGGCCGGCACCTTCAATCACCTCTACGGCGAGGTCTTCACCCTGCCGAAGCCGCGGCTCGTCGAAGGTGGAGCGAAGGTGCCGGGCACCGACGGCCAGAAGATGAGCAAGAGCTACGAGAACACGATCGAGGTCTTCGAGGAGCCGCCGGCCCTCAAGAAGAAGATCATGCGGATCACGACCGACTCCCGGCCGATGGAGGAGCCGAAGGAGCCGGAGGGGGATCACCTCTACCAGCTCTACTCGCTGTTCGCGGCCACGGCCGACCGGCAGGCGATGGCCGACCTCTACCGCCGAGGCGGGTTTGGCTACGGCGAGATCAAGAAGAAACTGCTGGCCGCGGCCGGCGAGTTCTTCGCGGAGGCCCGCGAGCGGCGGGCGGCGCTCGAGGCCGATCCGGGGCGGATCGAGGCAATCCTCGCGGCCGGGGCGGCGAAGGCCCGGGCCAAGGCGGGCGAGGTGCTCGCTCGGGCCCGGCGTGCCTGCGGGCTTGACCGTTCCGTGCCGCCGGCCACCAAGGGAAAAAAGCGATGAACGTCCTCGGGATCGGCACCGACATCACGGAGTGTCTGCGGATCGCCCAGATGATCGAGCGACATGGCGAGTTGTTCGTGGGCCGCGTCTACACCCCGCTGGAGATCGAATACTGCCGCAGCCGGCGGATGGCCACGCAGCACTTCACCGGCCGTTGGGCCGCCAAGGAGGCGGTGCTCAAGGCCCTGGGCACCGGCTGGAAGCGGGGCATCTCCTGGCGGGACGTCGAGATTCGCAACCTGCCCGGCGGCCGGCCGCAGGCGTTTCTCGCCGGTGGCACCCAGGAGGTCGCCGAGTCGCTCGGGATTCGCTGCGTGCTGGTGAGCATCTCCCACTGCCGCTCCCACGCCACAGCCTATGCCGTCGCCCTCGACGAGGTGCCTGCGACGGGCTGAATCACCCCTGGCCCGACGTCATCAGGGCCGGTCGGCCGGCTTCGGGGCGGGACGAATCGGCCGCTGAATCTCAGAGTATTTCAGCAAGCCCGGCACGAAGGGGCTGTTGTAGGCGAGCATTCGTGGGGGGCCGGCCGGCTCCCATTCGGGATGTTCCATGAGCCACGCAGCGAGTT
>CALGAS010000045.1 GCA_937959175.1 uncultured bacterium
ATCCCTGCCTTCGCTTCGCCAGCAACGCCGGCTCCACGGCACGGGCCCACCCCTCACGCACCCGCATTCCACGGGCGTTGCCGCATCACGCGTCGGCCTACCGTCCCGGCGAGGCCGCCGGGCCGTCGCCCCCGCCCGGCTTCTCCGGGTCGAGCGTGATCGACGACGAGTTGATGCAATACCGCAGGCCCGTCGGTGGGGGGCCGTCGTTGAAGACATGGCCGAGGTGCGAGCCGCAGCGGCGGCAGGTGACTTCGGTGCGGATCATGAAGTGGGAGCGGTCTTCGTGTTCCGCAATCGTGTCGCCTTTCACGCCGTCGATCGGGGCGGTAAAGCTCGGCCAGCCGCAGCCGCTGTGAAACTTCTCACCGGAGCGGAAGAGCGGCTCGCCGCAGCAGATGCAGCGGTAGGTGCCCGGGGTCTCCGTGTCGGTGTACTCGCCGGTGAAGGCCCGATCGGTCGCCTTCTGCCGCGTCACGCGATACTGCTGGTCAGTCAGCCGCTTCCGCCATTCGGCCTCGGTCGTGGGAAGTTCAGCGTCGGGCACCCGTCCGAGAAGGGCGGGATTGCGAACGGCTTGCGGCGACGGCTCGGAGTCGGCGGGCATGGGGTTCACCTTTCCAGCGGGGGTTTGTTGCGTCTGGCTTGCATCGTCAGCAGCCTCTGCGGCCGGACGGCCTCCCGCGAGCCAGCCGACCAGCACGACGGCCAGCGATCCACCGGCCAGGAAAAAAAACTTTACCTTCGTCAATGACATCGCCCTGCCCTCGTTCGAATCGCACCCTGCGGCCGGAAAGGGCCGCCAAACTTCTCGAGCGACCTCAGCGGCCCCGCGGACCGGGGAGCGTCTCGGCACCATACGGATGATCCCGCTTCCGCAGAACCTCCGCCTTCACAATGGTATCCGGTTCGACACCGGGGACAGGCCTCCCCTGGGCATCCTGGGTGCGAACGAGCCTGGCCAACACGTCGTCTCCCTCGACCACCCGGCCGAAAACGGTGTGGCGGCCGTCGAGGTGGTCGGTGGGGCGGAAAGTGAGGAAGAACTGCGAGCCCCCGGTGTCCGCGCCGGCGTGGGCCATCGAGAGGGTGCCCCGAAAGTGGAGCCGGGCATCCTCGCGGCCGCACTCGCAGGCGATTCGATGGCCCGGCCCGCCTGAGCCCGTGCCGGTCGGGTCGCCCCCCTGGGCCATGAAGCCGCCGATCACGCGGTGGAACGGCGTGCCGTCGTAGAAGCCCTTCTCGACGAGCGTGATGAAGTTGGCAACGGTGTTGGGGGCCTCGTTTTCAAACAGCTCCACCACGAGATCGCCGGCGGAGGTCGAGATCTTCACCCGCGGCAGGTCGTCGGCCTCAGCCTCGGCCTTCCGCCGGGCCATCTCGGCATCCACCTTCGGGCGGTCCCGCTCGATCGTCGCCCGCAGGTCGGCAGTGTCGGCCCCCTCGGCCTTAGCCCGTTCGAGCCAGGCCTCGGCCTCGTCGAGCCGCGACAGAACGACCGCAGCCGTCGCTGCCAGCATGGCGGTGTCGGCATCGGTCGCGCCGGCCTCGTCGAGGGCCGCAGCCATCGCCAGAGTCTTGGCGGGGTCGTCGGCCTGCAGCCCCCCTGCCAACACGCCGGCAGCCACCTGCCGGGCATCCTGGTTGTCGGCATCGACCGCCAAGAGCTCGATCGCCGCGGCTTCCAGTTCGGCCACGGCCGTCCCGGCCTCCCGCTTGGCATCCTCAAACGTCGCCGCGATCGCCTGCTTGTCGGCCTCGGGCTGCTGATACTGGGCCTGAAGCACAGTCATGTCGGCCATCAACTTCTTGACCCGGCCGAATGCCTCGTCAAAGACCGCCTGCGGCTCGCCAGCGGGGTGATCGGCCGCCTGGATGCGGCCTCGCTCCCCTGCGATCGCCACAAGCATCGCCACGCCTGCCAGCCAGGCGGCCTGCCATGATCTCGACGCCATGCACGTTGTCTCCGATAAGGGAATCCGGAACCATCCTCTTGCTCCGGTACCATATCAGGTTTCCCATCTGCCTCGGAGCGCAGGCGATGCCACGTCGCAGCCGCAGCCCAGACCGTTCCCACCAGCCCGACGAGGCCGCCAGCAGCCCGCCCCGCATCATCGGCGGCAGGCTCCGGGGCCGCCGGCTGCCCCACCTGCCGGGCGGACCGACCCGGCCGATGAAAGACCGCGTCCGGGCCACTCTCTTCGACCTGCTCGGCCCGCTCGTGAAGGATGCGGTCGCGATCGACCTGTTCGCCGGCACGGGCAGTCTCGGCTTCGAGGCTCTCTCCCGTGGCTGCCGGCGGGCGGTGTTCGCGGAACGCCACTTCCCGACGGCCGCCGCCCTCCGGCGGTCCGCCGCTGAACTGGGCATCGCTGACGCCTGCGAGATCCGCGCTGGCGACGTGCTCGCCTGGTCGCGGCGGCTGCCCGATCTCCCGGCCGACGGCCGCTGGATCGTGTTTGTGTCCCCGCCCTGGGCGATGCTCACGGAGCAGCCAGAGTCAATGACCGATCTCGTTGCGACGCTGATGGCGGCGTCTCCGCCGGGCAGCGTCATCGCCGTCGAGTCCGACGAGGCCTTCGATCCCGAGGTTTTGCCCGATCCCCACAACTGGGAACATCGCCCCCTGCCCCCGGCCGTGCTGCACTTCCATGGCCGTCTGGTATCCTGACGAGGCCGGGGCGGCGGGAGTCGCCTGACGGGACGGAGAGGCCGGGAGACTCCAGGGAGCCACATGGACATCGTCAATCGCAGCGACGCCGAGCCCTTCACCACCGTCGACGGATCAACCATTCGCGAACTGCTGGCCCATCGCAACTCCTGTATCCGCAAGCAGAGCCTCGCAGAGGCCCGGCTGGCAGCCGGCGCGGCCACTGTGCCCCATCACCATGCCGAGACCGAGGAGATCTACTACATCCTCTCCGGCACCGCCGAGATGACGCTCGACGGGGAAACCAGGCAGGTCGGCCCCGGTGATGCGATCGCGATCCCGCCGAACGCTCGCCACACGATCCGCAACTCGGGTTCCGAGGAACTCATCTTTCTCTGCACCTGTGCCCCTGGCTACGAACACGCCGATACCTTCCTCGAATCTCCCGCCTGACGCCCGCTCTTCCTCTCGCCGCCGCCGATGGACGCCTTCAACACGCTTCTTGTTTCCGAGGGGATCATCTCGGCCGACCAGCTCGCCGAGGCGGTTCAGATCGCCAGTTCATCCGGCAAGCAGGTCCACGACGAGGTCGTCCGGCTCGGCTATGCCCCGGGCGAGAAGGTGATGAAGGCCCTCGCAAAGGCCTACCGGCTGAAGTTCATCGATCTGGCCTCGACCGAGGTCTCCGAAGACGTGGTCGGCCTGCTGCCGGAAAGTGTCGCCCGCGAAAACACAATCTTCCCACTCGCCGAGTCGGGTGGGGCGCTGCGGATCGCCACCTGTGACCCGACCGACATCGATGCCCAGGAAAAACTCCGCTTCATCCTCAATCGCGACATCGAGATGGCGATCGCCCCCCGCGAGCAGATCGTCGAGGCGATCAACCGCCATTACGGCCTCTCCGACGGCGAGAGCGCCGACTCGATGCTCCAGGAGTTCACCGACACCGCGATCGACTTCACCGAAACGGCCCTGGAGCAGGAGGGCGGGCAGGAGGAGGAAGACCAGTCCGACGCGCCGGTGGTCAAGCTTGTCAACCTGATCATCACCGAGGCGGTGCAGCTGCGGGCCAGCGACATCCATGTGGAGCCCTTCGAAGACCGCGTCCGAATCCGCTACCGGATCGACGGCCGGCTCGTCGAGCGAGACAACCCTCCCCGTCGGCTCCTGGGGGCGATCCTCTCTCGGATCAAGATTCTCTCCAAGCTCGACATCGCCGAGCGGCGGCGTCCCCAGGACGGCCGAATCAAGCTGACGGCCGACGGCAAGGACTATGACCTCCGCGTCAGCGTCCTGCCCACCAACCACGGCCAGTCGGTCGTGATGCGAATCCTCGACAAAGACAATATCCGCGTCGGCATCCGTCAGTTGGGCCTCTCCGAGAACGACTTCCGGCAGTTCAAGAACCTGATTCGGCGGCCCAACGGAATCATTCTCGTCACCGGACCCACCGGCTCCGGCAAGACGACCACCCTCTACGCGTCGCTCAACGAGCTCAACCGGCCCGACACCAAGATCATCACCGCCGAGGATCCTGTCGAGTACTACCTCGCCGGCATCAATCAGGTGGAGATCCGCCACTCGATCGGCCTCGACTTCGCTCGCGTCATCCGGGCGATGCTTCGTCAGGCCCCCAACGTGATCCTCGTCGGCGAGATGCGGGACACTGAGACCGCCCAGATGGGCATCCAGGCCTCGCTGACCGGCCACCTCGTCTTTAGCACGCTCCATACCAACGATGCCCCTGGAGCGATCACCCGGATGATCGACATGGGCGTGCCGGCCTATCTGGTGGCCTCCAGCGTGATCGCCGTGCTTGCCCAGCGGCTCGTGCGGGTCAACTGCCCGAAGTGCAAGCAGCCCTATCAGCCGCTCGACACCCAGATCGAGGCGGCCGGGATCCCCCCGGAACTGCTCGAAGGGGCCACCTTCATGAAGGGCCGGGGCTGCAGCCACTGCCAGAAGTCGGGCTACAAGGGGCGGCTTGGCATCTTCGAGTTGATGGTGATGACCAACAAAATCCGGGAGATGGCCTTCCAGGGGGCGGCCACCCAGGAGATCCGCCGGGCGGCGATCAGCCAGGGGATGCGGATCATGTTCGACGACGGGATTGCCAAGGCCTGCAACGGAATCACCACGCTCGACGAGGTCTTCCGGGTGTCGAAGCGGACGGAATGAGCGCTCGACCCCGTCTGGCTGCTCCAGCCAGTCTTGGCAGGCTACAAGCCCGCCCCCACGGAAGGTTTCCCAAAGCCGTGGGACCAGACGTGCAACCCGGGCAATGCGGCCCGGTTGCGGGGAAAACGTCTGTCCTCGTGATTTTTCCGGGGTGGGGAAGACTTTTTGGCCGACTCCGCGCATAATGATAAGGCGGGGTTGGCTGCTGTCAGGGGCGAGCCGACCTGCCAGGAACGAACGCGTATGGCC
>CALGAS010000046.1 GCA_937959175.1 uncultured bacterium
GCTCCGCCTCACTCGGCATCGACGACGGCAACACGGATTTCGACGCCGAGCGCGACCGCAATCCGAGCAAGCGTTTCAATCGTTGGATTCGCGTGCGGGTTTGATTCCAGCCTCGAGAGTCGTGCCCGGTCGATCCCGCTGAGCCGCTGAAGGTCTGTCAGGCTCAGGCCCCGCTCCTGCCGTTTGGCCTTGAGGGTCTGAAGGGTCTCCTGGAGCCGATCATGCATCGCCACGACGGCCCGTCCGCGTGCGGCGATCGAGTCTTTCGTCTGTTCGACGTCCTTGATGATCTCGCGGTGCCGTGAGCGTTCGGCCGCCGACAGCGGTCGGCGAATGCGTTTGCGGATCGTCGTGCGGCGGGAATCGCGAGGCATCAAAGCGTCCTCAGTCAAGCTCAAAGGCTGTCACGGGCAGGATCGTGATCGCATCGATCATTTCGTACACGACGGCGAGCGGTCGCCCTTCTTTCGTTCGGCCAAACGCAATCCAGCGGCCGCTCGACCGCGACGTTTCCCTGGCGATCGGATGCATCAGCACCACCTCGGCCTCTTCTGGAGTGACACCGTGCTCGGCCAGGTGAGCGACGTTTCCGTCCGGCCACGAGTCATCCCAGACGATGTCGAACCATGGCATCCGAGTTGCTTACAAGACTGTTGACTTATTGTACACGGGCGGCTCGCTCCGTGATGAGTCCACCAAGGAGTGTACTTATGTATACCCAAAGGGTCCTGAGCCCTGCAAGGCCGGCCCACCCAAAACCCCAGGGTCCCGATCGATCCTGGGCAGGCTTCAAGCCTGCCCCCACGGTGGCGGTGCCCACCATCCTGGAGCATCAACGGCGAGCCTGGCTCAGTGACTGGTGCCTGAACTGCCAGCCGAGGGGGGCCGCTGGTCGGTCCAGATCGTCGGGGTGTCGGTCATCTCGAGCTCGAGCGTGCCCCGGCCGGAGATTTCGGCCCAGCGGAGGAAGGGCCGCTCGAGCGGCCGGCCGTCGAGCGACGCGGCCGCGACGTAGGGCCGGTCTGGAGCGTTGTCGGGAGCCGAGATTCGCAGGCCGCCGCCGTCGCCCAGCCGCAGCCGGGCCTCCCGAAAGAGCGGCGAGCCGATCAGAAACACGTCCTGGCCGGCCACGGGAAAGAGCCCCAGGGCGTTCCAGACATACCAGGAACTCATCCCGCCGGAGTCGTCGTTGCCGACGAGGCCGCCCGGCGTGTCGCCGTGAAGCTGGGTCAGGCAGGCCCGCACGATCTCGCAGGTGCGGTCGGGCCGCCCGGCGTAAAGGTAGGCGTAGGGCGACTCCATGTCGGGCTCGTTGTTGAGCCCCTCGAACCGCCCCAGGGCCGCCCCCGCAGCCATCTCCTCGGCCGACGGGCTGCGGCCGGGCTGCCGGACCGGCGGCTCCCCCCGGCCGAAGAACCGATCGAGGGCGGCGACAAAGGCCTCGTCGCCCCCGGCCAACGCGATCCGCCCGGCCATGTCGTGGAGGAGCCGATAGGCGTAGTTCCACTTCGTCCCCTCGTAGTAGGTCGAGTCGAGCAGTTCGCCCCGCTCGTCGAAGGCGTTTCGCCAGCGGCCGGCCAGCGTTCGCATCCGCCGCGCAGTCGCCTCGTCGCCGATGCCGCGGGCCAGCTCGACGGTGCAGAAGCAGGCGTAGGCGAGGTCGAGCGTGTGGGTAATCGGATGGACGAGGCCGTCCTGGAGAAAGGCCTCGCCGTAGGCCCGCCCGAGGTCCTTGCACATCAGCGTCACGGCCCGCTCCCAGTCGATCCCGGGCAGCCGGCGATGGAAGGCGTCGGCGATCACGACGTGGGCCAGGCCGCTGGCCTGGTGGGCGAAGCGGTCGTAGCCCCGGGCCAGGCGGTAGCCGATCGGGAAGTTGCCCTCCATCTCGACCACCGTCAGCAGCGAGTTGATCAGGTCGGCCGCCTCGCGGGGAAAGAGCGTCAGCACGAGCGGGAGCTGGGTCTTGTACATGTCCCACATCGTCGAGAAGTCGAAGGCGAACGGCCCCTCCCAGGGCCAGAAGGGCGACTCGTCGTTGGCCTCGCAGGGCTTGATGAACGCGTGGTAGGCGGCCGTCCAGAAGGTCCGCCGCTGGCGGGGCGTTCCCCCGGCAATCGTGATCCGGCCGAGCCGCTCGTCCCAGGCGGCCGCGGCCGCAGCCCGGGCGGCCGGGAAGGATTGCCGCCCGGCCGCGTGGTTCCGCCAGGCCTGCGGCAGGCTCCGGAACGAGAAGGCGACCTGCAACTCGATCTCCTGGCCGGCGGTCGTCGGGCCGCTGAAGCAGATCCCGAACGGCTCGAACCGCGACTCGCGGATGTATTCGTAGCGGACTTCCCGCTCGGCCGGTCGCAGCTGGCCGTCGACCCAGAGCATCGTCTCGCAGGCCTCGCCCCAGCCCCGCAGCTCGACGGCGATGCAGACCGGCAGCCCCTCCATCGTCACGCAGGCCTCGGCCCGTCCCGGCCCCAGCAGCCGGCACTCGCCCCGCAGCGGAATCGTCCGGCCGTCCTCGATCGCGATCCCGCCATGCGAGACGTCGACGAGGATCATCGCCCGCTCCGAGGCCGGAAAGGTGTAGCGATGGACGGCGGTGCGCCGCGTCACGGTCAGCGCGGCGGCGATCCCCGGCTCGCCGAGCCGGCAGGCGTGGAAGCCGGGGCTGGCCTCCGCGTCGACCGGCAAACGTGGCGTGTCGGCGGCCGCCAGCCCGCCCGCCTCGGCCGTCAGCGGCACGACCCGGCAGTAGTTGTAGTACTTGCGGATCGCGCCGACGCCCGACGGATGGAAGTGGGTGAAGCCCGAGATCCGGATCGCGTCGGCGAGCGGCTCGGGCAGGCCCTGGAGCGACTTGCCCCAGCGGCCGTAGCCGGTCGGGTAGCCGCCGGAGAAGGGGCAGGCGGAGACCATCCCGAAGGGCAGGCAGGCGCCGGGATGGGTGTTGCCGATCTGGGGCTTCGGCCAGAACCAGGCCGCCGCCTGGCCCGTAACTTCGGGCAGATCGACCGGCTCGGTGCCGATGAAGGGATCGACCCACGCGCGGGGCGGGCGGCCCTCCTGCTCCGCCTCAGGATCGGATTGCGGCATGGGTCGAAGCGGGCGGGGGTCAGGCCGCGGCCTGAAGGACCGGCGAGGCAAGCAGTCGGGCGAGGATCTCCGCCCGGTCGAACCGGGCGGCATGGCTCCGCGCCTGGCTACTGATCGCCTCCCGCTGGGCGTCGCTCATCGCGGCGACTCGGTCGAGCGTCGCGGCCAGGTCGGCGACGTCGCCTGCCGCATGATAGAGGCAGTGGTCGCCGGTGGCCTCCGGAATCCCGCCAGTGCGGGTGGTGACCACCGGGCCCCGGCCGCCGGCGAGCATCGCCTCGACCACCGCGATCCCGAAGGTCTCAGTGAACTCCGGCCGCGGCTTGCTTGGCAGGCAGTAGGCATGGCAGCCGGCCATCAAGACCCGCTTCTCGGCGTCGCCCACGTCATTGAAGAAGCGGATCGCGGGATCGCCGGCGGCCAGCTCGCGGAGCGTCGCCTCGTGGGGACCGGTGCCGCCGATCACGAGGGGCATCCAGCCCCGCAGCCGGCTGGCCCGATAGGCCCGAATCAGGTCGTCGACGCCCTTCGCCTCGGTGAGCCGGCTCAAGAACAAGAGGTAGCCGTCGCTCGTAAGCCCGCGGCGGGCAAGCGTGGCATCCTGCTCGGCGGCGGCGGGAGGCGTCAGGTAGGCCGCCGTGTCGATCGCGGGGTAGCTGATCGCCACGCGGGCCTCGAGCTGCGGGGCGAAGCGGGTGCCGAGCCGGTCGTCGACCTCGCTGCCCGCCGCCACGATCAGATCCTTGGTGAACCGGCTGACGGCGACCGGCAGATCGTGGTCGAGGTAGTTCTGGAGGACGGTCGCCGCGGCACCGACCTGCCCGGTCTGGAGGGCGTTGGAGACGACGTTGGTGATGTCCGAGCCGACCGCCTCGGCGATCGTCGTCGGCGGGGCGAGGTCGGCGAGGCAGCGGATTGCGTGCACGGCCTGCATCACCATCTGCCCGTGCGGCACGAGGTAGAGGTTCATCACGACGGTCCTGCCGCGGAAGGCGGCCAGCAGATCGACCAGATGACCCGCGATCGCGTAGCCGAGGCGGCCGTCGAGCACCTTGTAGTCGCCGATCGGTGCCGGCCGGTCGACTGAGATGCCGGCCGAGTAGGCGGGGACCGACTCGAGCGGCTTCAGCGGCAGCTCAGAGGCGGCGAGCACGTCGAGGGGATAACTGACGATGTGGACCCGCTCGAAGCCGGCGGCCAGGGCGGCCTCGGCGAGGTTGCGGGCCTCGGTCGAGTGCCCGCAGATGATCGGGTCGGCCCGGGCGAGGAGCACGAGGTTGCGCGGGCTCCGGCCGGTTCGGAAGTCGACGGTGGGTTGGGGTCGCGGTGCCATAGGAGACGCTCGGAGTTGGAAGAAACCGGTTCGGCCCGACAGACGCACCCCCGCAGAACTGCAACTGATGTGCCAAACGCCGTCCCGCCAGCTGCCAGCAGTGCTGTCAGATCCCTAAGCGGCCCCCTGGCAACGACTTCCCGCCCGGAGCATTCCTGATCGCGCCAGGCCGGCCGCGATGGCCTGCCTCCCGCGTGGGCAGTCCTGCCACCGGAGTAGCCGGCGGCCGCGGTCCGCCCTGGCAGTAGAATCTCGCTCATGACGCCCCCGGCCTCTGACGACCGCGACGCAGCCTCCGCCGCCCCGCCCGAGGGGCCGGAGAGCCTCCCGGCCGACACCGAGACGCTTGCGGTCGAGGCCGCCGCGGCCCGCGACCGCTCGGCCGCCGCCCGCAAGGTGCGGTCGTTTCCGACGACGCCGGGCGTCTATCTGATGAAGGACGCCGCCGGCCGGGTGATCTACGTCGGCAAGGCGAAGAACCTTCGGGCCCGGGCCGGATCCTACTTCCTCAAGGCGGCCGCCGAGGATCGCCGCACCGCCGACCTCGTCCGCGAGATCCGCGACATCGATTACCTGGAGGCCGAGAGCGAGGTCGACGCCCTCCTGCTCGAGAGCCGGCTGGTCAAGGACGTCCAGCCTCGGTTCAACAGCGAC
>CALGAS010000047.1 GCA_937959175.1 uncultured bacterium
CACGAGCCGCCCACTCGACAGCCGGGATCGATGCTGCTGATGTCGCCCGCTCGCAGCACCCGCGGCCCGGGAACGCCGCGGACCACTTCCTCGTTGACCGAGATGCAGCAGACCGACGGAAACGGCACCTTTCCAGGCACACCCTTGAACAGCGGGATGGCGTCGTGTTCGCCGAAGAAAGCCTCGACGGCCGCATCGATTTCGCCGGTCGTGACACCGGGCCGGACCATCGACCTGGCCAGTTGATGGGCGCCCCAGACAACCAAGCCGGCCCTGCGCATAAGGGCTATTTCTCGGGGAGAACGCAGATTGACCACGAGCAGAAAAACCACGACGAAGGAGGGCTACGAACGACTTTCGGCCGGTATTTGAGTATAGCGGGTTCGGGACGGCCTGCACGTCGGCGGGCAGACCGGAGGCATGACGGGCCGCCAGCCGCTCAACGGCGACGGCGACGGGCTTCTCGCTCGAAGCGATGGACCGCATCCCGCACGCGGTCAAAAATCTCATCCGCCGTGCCGAGGCCGTCGATGGAAGCCAGCTTTCCCTGCCGGCCGTAATAATCGAGCAACGGCGCGGTCTGGATTTCGAAGCTTGTGATCCGCCGGGCAAAAATTTCGGGGTCGTCATCGGCCCGCTTCCGGGCCAGCATCCGCCGGACGAGTTCGTCACGCGGTACGGCCAGTTCGATGACACCGTCCACGCTCATCGCCTGCCGCTCGAGCATGTCATCGAGCATCTCGGCCTGGGGCAGCGTGCGGGGAAAGCCGTCGAGGAGACAGCCGTCACGGCAGTCGGGCTCGGCCAGGCGGCGGCTGACCATCCCCAGAATGATCGGGTCCGGCACCAGTTGACCGGTCTCCATGTATTCGGTCGCCTCAATGCCGGCCGGTGTCCGGCAGCGGACCGCCTCCCGGAGCATCTCGCCCGTGGAGAGATGCGGAACCTTCAGCATCTCCACGAGACGCTGACACTGCGTGCCTTTGCCTGCCCCCGGTGGCCCGATGAGGATGATCCGCATGGGGGTGCCGTTGGCTCGAGGAAACACGAAAAGAAAAGCCAGCCTTCGACAGCCCGGGCCCGTTGGGTCGCTGCAGGGGGTCTCCCCCTGCCCGCTCAGTTCCGCTCCAGCAGGCCGCTGTAGTTTCGCATCACCAAATGACTGTCGATTTTCTGGATGAGGTCGAAGACCACGCTGACCGCGATCAAGAGGCCCGTGCCGCCGTAGAAACTTGCCGCCTGATACGGAATCCCGAGCTGCCCAGCCACGACCGTCGGGATCACGGCGACCAGGGCCAGGAAGCCGGCACCGACATAGGTAATCCGCTCCATCACCCGCTCCAGGTAGTCCGCCGTCCGCTTGCCCGGACGATAGCCTGGAATGAACGCGCCGAAGTTTTTGAGATTGTCGGCCATCTCCTTCGGGTTGAAGGTGATCGCCGTCCAGAAGTAGCAGAAGAAATAAATCAGCGCGATGTAGCAGACGTTGTAGAGATACGACTGCCCCCGCGTGAAGGATTCCGCCAAGGACTGCAGAATCCCGCTTTCAGGAAAGGCCCGATTGAGGTACTGAAAAAGAAACTGCGGAAAAAGCAGCAGGGAACTGGCGAAGATGATCGGCATCACGCCCGCCTGATTGACTCGCAGCGGCAGATACTGGCGGGTGCCGCCGTAAACCCGCCTGCCCCGGACATGCTTGGCGCTCTGGGTCGGGATTCGCCGCTGTCCCTGGGTCATGAAGACCACGCCCGCCACGACCCCGGCAAACAGGGCCACCAGCACGGGGATCATCTCGACACCAAACTTGCCGGTGCCGGCACCGCCGCCGATTTCCCAGGACGTGTTGCCCGCCAACTCGATCAACGCGCCGGGCATCCCGGCCAGGATTCCCGCCATGATCAGGAGACTGATCCCGTTGCCGATCCCGAACTCGTCGATCTGCTCCCCAAGCCACATCAGGAAGATCGTGCCTGCGGTCATCGTCATCACCGCGACGAACTGCCAGACGAAGGGCAGCCGCCCGTCGGCCAGGAATCCCTCCTGAATCAGCGACTGCTCCCGACCGGGCGCTGCGAGAAAGGCGACATACGCCCAGCTCTGCACGACGCAGATCACCACCGTCGCATAACGGGTGTATTCGTTGATCTTCTTGCGACCGGCCTCGCCCTCCTTCTGAAGCCGCTCGAGCGGCGCCCAGACGGTGCCGAGCAACTGGAAGATGATGGAGGCGGAGATGTAGGGCATGATCCCCAGACCGAAGATGGTCGCCTGGGAGAGCTGGCTCGCCGAAAAAACCGCGACCGTCCGCAGGAGATCACCGACGCCTCCCTGCTTGGCAAAGGCCGACATCGCGTCAGCATCAATGATCGGCAGCGGCACCTGCCAGCCGACGCGGTAGATCGCCAGGAGCCCGAGCGTCAGCAGAATCTTCTGCCGCAGCTCAGGGATCGTGAAAATGACGCGGATCTTTTCGAGCACAAGTAAGGCTCCTCGAGGTAGACGACAGCCTGATCGCTTACCCTACTCGGTGACCGGCTTTTTCCGCGACTTGGACTTCTTGCCAGCCTTGCTCTCGGACCGGGGCTTTCGCTCCACCGGAGCAGGGCCGGGCAGTTCAGTCACCTTCCCGCCAGCGGCCAGAATCTTCTCCTTCGCCCGGCCGCTGAAGTGATGGGCCGAAACGACAAGCGGCTTGGAGAGCTCCCCGTGGCCGAGGATCTTGAGCTCATCCCAGACGCCCTTGACGATGCCCGCCGTGCGGAGCGAGTCGGGCGTGATCTCGGCGCCGCTGTCGCAGGCCGCCTCCAGGAGGCCGATATTGATGCTGCGGACGATCCGGCCATGACGGTTGTGAAAGCCCCGCTTGGGCACCCTCCGGATGAGCGGCAGCCGCCCCCCCTCGAATACGCTCGCCGCCGACCAGCCGGCGAGCTGGCCCTGGCCCTTGTCGCCCCGGCCGGCGGTACGGCCGTGACCCGAGCCCGGACCCCGGCCCACGCGGAGCCGCCGCCGATTCTTGTGGACACCCTTGTTGACGTCGTTGAGTTGCATCGTGGTGGCGATCCTCTTGAAAGCAGTGACGGGTGGTGGCGACTGGGTGGTGGCGACTGGGTGGTGGCTCAGCCGCTCAGGCTGACGCCGCGGAGCCGCTCGATCTCGTCCCGGGTGCGGAGCTGCTTGAGCCCCGCGATCGTCGCCTTGACGAGGTTGACCGAGTTGACGGACCCGTGGGCCTTGGTGAGCACGTCTTGAATGCCGGCCGACTCGCAGACGGCCCGCACGGCCGCCCCGGCGATGATTCCGGTGCCCGGCCCGGCCGGCACGAGGATCACCTTGGAGGTCCCGTAGACGCCCTCGACCTGGTGCGGAATGGTGCCCTCTGAAATCGGCACCTCGATGAGATTCTTCATGCCGTCCTTGATCGCCTTCTCGACAGCCGGCGGCACCTCGTTGGCCTTCCCGTAGCCGTAGCCGACCTTGCCGCGGCCATTGCCGACGACCACCAGGCCGGCGAAGCTGAACCGGCGGCCGCCCTTGACGACCGTGGCACAGCGGCGGACCTTGACGACCTTCTCGACAAACTCGCCCGTTCTTGTTTCTCTGCCGGTCGACATGTCGCTGCTCTCCTGAACTGGCTGGGTTGTTAAAACTCGAGGCCGGCTGCCCGGGCAGCATCTGCCAGAGCCGCCACGCGGCCGTGATACCGGAAACTCCCCCGGTCAAAGCAGACCTTGTTCACACCGGCCGCGAGAGCCCGCTCGGCCACCGCCTTGCCGATCGCCTCGGCTGCCTGCTTGTTGCCGCCGAACCCAACGGCCGAGCGCATCTGCCGGTCGACCGAACTGGCCGACGCAAGCGTCTTGCCACTGCCGTCGTCGATGATCTGGGCGT
>CALGAS010000048.1 GCA_937959175.1 uncultured bacterium
GCATCGAATATGGCGACATGCAGCTGATCTGCGAGGCCTACTGGCTGCTCAAGCAGGCCGGCGGGCTCTCCAATGCCGCCCTGGCCGAGATCTTTGCCGACTGGAATCGCGGCGAGCTCGACAGCTACCTGATCGAGATCACCCGCGACATCTTCACCGTCACTGATCCCGACACCGGCGAAGACCTCGTCGACAAGATCCTCGACACCGCCGGTGCCAAGGGGACCGGCAAGTGGATGAGCCAGCTCGCCCTCGACCTCGGGGTGCCCAGCACGCTGGTCACCGAGGCGGTCTACGCCCGCTGCCTGTCGGCGATGAAGGAGGCGAGGGTGCGGGCCAGCAGCGTGCTCGTCGGGCCGGCCCATCCCGCCAGCGGCGACCCGGCAACGCTGGTCGAGGACGTCCGCGAGGCCCTCTACGCGTCGAAGATCGCCAGCTACGCCCAGGGCTTCGTCCAGCTGGCCGCGGCGGCCGCGGAGCACGACTGGCCGCTCGACTACCGCTCGATCGCGATGCTCTGGCGGGGCGGCTGCATCATCCGGGCCCAGTTCCTCGAACGGATCGCCGAGGCCTACGCCGCAGAGCCCGGCCTCGAAAACCTGATGCTCGCCCCCTACTTCCGCGACGCCCTGGCACGCAGCCAGGAGGCCTGGCGGCGGGTCGTGGCGACCGCGGCCAGCGGCGGCATCCCGGTCCCCGCCTTCATGACGGCCCTGGCCTACTACGACGGCTACCGGCAGGCCCGCCTGCCGGCCAACCTGCTTCAGGCCCAGCGGGACTACTTCGGGGCCCACACCTACCAGCGGGTGGACAAGCCGGGCACGTTCCACACCGAGTGGCTCGATCTCCGCAAGCCCGTGGGAGGCTGACGATGGCCAACGCGTTTCTCGACAACCTCTTCGGGCTCACCGGCCGCACCGCCGTCGTGATCGGTGGCACCGGCGTGCTCGGCGGGGCCCTGGCCGAGGGGCTCGCCCGGGCCGGGGCCTTCGTGGTGGTGGCCGGCCGCGGGGTCGACCGGGGCACGGCCCGGGTCGAGGCGATCAAGGCCGCCGGCGGCGACGGCACGTTCGTGAGCGTCGATGCCGTCAGCCGCGAGAGCATGGAGGCCCTCCTCGAGGCGACGCTCCACGCCACCGGCCGGGCCGACATCCTCGTCAACTCGGCCGGCGTCAACTCGGCCGTGCCCTACTTCGAAATCAGCGACGAAGACTTCGCCAAGGTGCTCGACACGAATCTCACGAGCACCCACCTCGGCTGCCAAATCTTCGGCCGCCACATGGCCGAGCACGACGGCGGGGCGATCCTCAACATCGGGAGCGTCTCGGCCGACAAGCCGCTCTCCAAGGTCTTCGCCTACTCAGCCTCCAAGGCGGCGGTCGTGAACTACACGAAGAACGTCGCCCGCGAGCTCGCTCCCCGCGGCGTGCGGGTCAACGTGCTCTGCCCCGGCTTCTTCCCGGCCGAGCAGAACCGCAAGATTCTCTCCGCGGAGCGGACCGCCTCGATCATGGGGCAGACCCCGATGAACCGCTTCGGCGAGCCGGAGGAACTCGTCGGCGCGACGCTGCTGCTCTGCGCACCGGTGGCGGGCAGCTTCATCACCGGCGCGGAGTTCTATGTCGACGGCGGCTTCACCGGGATGCGGTTCTGAGCCATGCCCCACACGATCGTGATCTTCGGGGCCTCCGGCGACCTGACGAGCCGCAAGCTCGTGCCGGCGCTCTACAACCTTCGCCGGGCCGGGACGCTGCCGCCTGAGACGCGGGTGGTCGGCTTCTCCCGCACGCCCCACTCCGACGAGGCCTGGCGGGCGAGCCTTCGGGAATCGACGCTGCGGCACGCCGGCCAGGAACACTTTGACGAGTCGGCCTGGGAGGCCTTCGCCGACGGTCTCTTCTACCAGCCGGGCGACATCGGCCATCGCGAAGACTTCGCCCGCCTGGCCGCACGAC
>CALGAS010000049.1 GCA_937959175.1 uncultured bacterium
AAGTGGCTAAGGCAGCGGATTGCAAATCCGCCATCGTCGGTTCGACTCCGACCGGAGCCTCTTTCTTTTCTCTCGTGCCGCCGGCCTGAGAGCACGGGGATCCGGCCCGACCAGGGGGCGGAGCCGAGCGTGGCCAATCACTCGCTGGCCGCCTGCTTGACGTGCCTTCGATGATCGCCACGACGGACGGCTTGGGAGTGGCCCCGCTCGTGACGGACGGCGGCACCACCATATACTTCCGAATCGACGAAGGTTCGACAGCGGCAAATCGATGCACATCCCCGCTGACGCCGAGATCGCCGCCGAGAAGCTGACGCGTTATTTGTTGGTCCCCAGACCACTCGATGACAAATCAAAGTTTCTCATGCAGGCAGGATTCAGTCCAGCAAACCCGCTTGTTCTCGACGCGGCCATTCGCGGCCTTGCAGCGGCGGAGCCCGCGACCGAAGATGGAGGGAATGAATACGGCGTTTTTTGGCGTGTGACAGGATTGCTTCGCGGGCCGGATCGAGCGGTGCCCGTCGTTGCGATCTGGCTGCAGATGCATGCGAATGATCGCTTTCGATTCATCACCTTGAAACCAGCCCGGACTTGAAGATGAACGCAAACATGTTCGAGCGGGTTGCCCTGAGGCGGAATGTCGAGGGCCACTGGCTTCGGGCGGGCGACGTCGCGTATCTGGTGGACCGTGTGCCACATCCCGCCGGTGGCGAGCAGGGGTGCGTGCTCGAGGTGTTTAACGCCGTGGGGGAGTCGATTGCCACGGTGACCGTGCCCGAATCGAACATCGAACCGCTCGCGGCAGACGAGGTGCTCGCCGTACGGCGGTTGCAGGCATCGTGAACCGCGAGGAGCCGAGGGCCTGAGAACACGTTTCCCCCGCAAGGCTCGGCTCGGCGGGCGGCGCTCGAAGGCTTGGCAGAGAGGTTGGGGCTGTGACGCACACGGTCGAAATCGCGAAGACGTTTGGGACCGATCTCTCCAGTCGGCAGAGGGCGGCCACGCTGCGGCTTGAGATCACCCCGCAGACCGCGGCGGGAGTCACGCCCGTACTTGCTGATCGGACTTCGTGTGAACAACCGCAGCTCGACCAGGAAAGAAGACTTTAAGGGGTGGAGCAATGGGCTAGATTTCCTGGGGCCCAAATGCAGCCTGGTGGATGAGCACGGCAACAACTATGTGCAGATGACGGCCGCAATCGGTGAGACGTGGGATGGGCCAATCGCTCGTGAGACCATTGCTCCCCGCGGCAGGATGATCGACCGGTTGATCTTCGAGCCGCCCGTCGATGCCGCGCAGGAGCTTCGCCTGGAGGTCCCCGCTGCGCCACTTGGGCTCGAAGGCTGGTACCGGTTTAGGATTCCCCGTCTGATGTGGGACGAGGAAGGTGGGGTGGAATGAGAGTCAGATAGGCGGCTGGCTCTGACGGCGGCGGTCACCGCTCGCCCCGGCCGTCACGCACGATGGCCAGAATCGCCGCCTTGGTCGCCGCCGCCAGACTGGGCCAGCCGAGGGAACGACCCGGGGCGGCGAACGGATCGGCTACGTTCCCACTGGATACAGCCACCGCGAGGAGCACATGCCGTCAAACGTCGAGATCAAGGCGAGGATAGCCGACCTGCCGAAGGTCGCTGCCTTGGTGGCAACGATGAGTGACAAGCCGCCAAAGACGCTCCAGCAGAGGGACACGTTCTTCAGGTGCTCAACCGGCCGCCTGAAACTCCGTGAACTGGAGACAGGCGAGGGCGAGTTGATCTTCTACGACAGGGCCGACGTCAACGGTGCCAAGCAGTCGGACTACGAGATCACACCGGTTGCGGATGCCGTCACGTTGAAGTCAGTCCTTCGGCAAGCATTGGGTGAGACGGTGGTGGTGGAGAAGACGCGGGTGCTCTCCCTCGTTGGTCAGACCCGCGTGCATCTCGATACGGTGGTGGGGTTGGGCACGTTCCTCGAACTGGAGGTGGTGCTGCGACCTGACCAATCACCGGCAGAGGGCCACAAGATCGCTGAAGGCCTGATGAGTCGGCTGGGGATACGAGAGTCGGATTTGCTTGCCACCGCCTACGCCGACATGCTCAAGGAACTTGCGGCTGAAATCCAAGTCATTTCCTCGCCACACCTACCGGGCTGCCGTGCCTTTTGAATCCTCACTACCGCTGGTCATCTGCTGTCTTCTTGGGGCAGTCGGTGGTTTCTTCGTCTGGCTGCAGGTGCGATCACGGGGGCTTCTGGCTGCGGCTACGCTTCTCGCGTTGGCGGGCATGGGAGTATTCGTCGCAGATTTACTCGTTGAGACCGACCGCGAGTACCTGCTGGAAATGTTCCCGCGGCTGGCTCGTGCGGCGGAGAGGCAGGATATTTCCACGATCATGGCCGCGCTCGATCCAGACCTGCTTCCGCTGCGGGAAGAAGCCGAGCGGGTCCTCAAGCAGGTGCAGCCGACCGAGGTAGCGATTACGAGCCTCGATGTTGTCGTGGAGTCCGCCAAGAAGCCGCCGGAGGCCGTCGCCAACCTCATTGTGCGGGTGACAGGCAACGTGATCGACAAGGCCACGCCGGGCACAGTTCTGGCGGGCGTGAAAGTGTTGCTCCACAAGAAGGACGGGCAGTGGCTCGTGAAGGATGCTGAGGGCGAGCCGGTCAGGCCGGGGAAGAACAGGTAGTCGCATCAGGTCGGCGGCGGTTAGCCGGTTTGCCGGCCGGGCCAGCGGAGGATCGACCAGTTCTGATCGCCACCGAGGATCAGGCTGCCCCGCTGCAGCGTGCCCTCCATCAGCCGGGTGAGATTGACCCCCGTCGAGGCCTGCCGCCAGATGATGTCGCTCCGGCCGTCGCCGTCAGCGTCTTCGGTCGCGACGACCGACCAGTCGAGGTTTCCCCCCACCCAGGCAGCCTGCCGGAGGGCCGCATCCACGAGAAGCCACTGTACGACCGTGCCGGTCGAGGCCTGCCGCCACAGCAGATCGCCGTAGCCGTCGGTGTCGAAGTCGCCGGTCGCCACGATCTCCCAGTCGCTGCTGCCGCCGAGAACGGTGGCGGAGATTTCACTGGCTCCCATCATCCGCTTGACGACATGCGTTCCGCTGGGGGCATGCCGCCAGATCAGATCGGTGGTGCCGTCGGCGTTGGCATCGAAGCCGGGGCCGGTGGCGACCAGCCGCCAGTCGGTATCTCCGCCGAGCAGCGTCTGCTGCGTCGTGGCGGCCCCGTCCATCAGCCACATCACGGTGGTGCCGCTGACATCATGCCGCCAGACGACGTCGCTCCGGCCGTCGCCGTCGAAGTCGCCCGAGGCCTCGATTCCCCACTCGGCGCTGGCCCCGATCACGTCGCTGGAGCGGGTCGAGCCGTCGGCGTTGTGAATCCGCATCACCCCCAGCCCGCTGGAGTGCAGCCAGATCACGTCGGTCACGCCGTCGCCGTCGAAGTCACCGGGGGAGCCGATCGTCCAGTCGGCATCCCCGCCGAGGATCCGCGTGCCGGCCGCGCGGCCGTCGGCGTCATACAGCGTGCCCACCACCAGGCCGGTCGTCGCTTCCCGCCAAAGGCCGTCGAGCAGGCCGTCGCCGTTGAGGTCGATCGCGGGCCGCGGGTCGATGGTGGGCTGCGGAACGATGGCGGTGCTGTCCCGCGGAAGGAAGAGACCGATCTCCTCGATGAGCCGGCCGTCGCGGTGGAACAGGCTGGGCAGTTCGGTGGCGAAATACCCGTCGACGTTCAGGTAGGTGCCGAGGATCGACGTGAGTTCCTTGTCGATGTCCGTCGTGAAACTGATGCGGTTGAGGTCATCGATCGTTCCGCCCCACGTCACCAGATCGACGGGATCAGACGTCGTTCCGGTCACGAGCGTGGCGGGCCGCCACACGCTCGTGGTAGCGGTCTCGACGATGAACGTGTCGGACGGCGAAGTTCCCCGTCGGGCGATCTCCGTGCCGGGATGGTAGGTGAAGTCATTGGTGATGGCATCTCCGTACGTGAGAAGCAGATCCAGTTGCGTCGCGTACGAGGCGTTGAATCCGGTCGTCAACTGCACGATCTCCATGTCGCGACGAAGCTCGGCGAGCTTCTGTGTCACGATTTCGACCGCCTGCGGATTGGTCGTCGGCGGGTCGGCACCTTGAAGGCTCGCCAACTGCGACTCCGTCCAGGCCACGTCCGATTCCAGGCTCGCCCAGACATAGCCGAGCGTGTCGTCGTCGCCGAGATCGATCAGCCGCAAGGCCTTGGGTGCCGCAAACTCGACGACCTGATAGCCCTGACTGCGGCCCCAGTCGGAATCGGCGTAGTTCGAAGCGACGTCGAGGCTGCTGTACCAGTTCGTGGATACCGCGAACCGATTGAGGACGTCGTCCTGCTGGAACAGCCCCGACGCCGGAATCTTCAGGGCCTTGTACAGCGACGTTTCTCTGGGCACATCCAACACATCGAGCGTGAAGTCGATGCCGCCCTTCGAGGCAGGGACGGAGATCCTGGCAACGCCCGGCATGGCTTCGAGAAAACTTTCTGCCCGACCGATATTTGTTGGCTCGACGGGTGACGCGAGGATGGTGCCGCCGGCAGGCACCTGGTTACTCGTCGTGAAGACGACGGGGACGGGATCCGCCGCGTCCCCGGCAGGCGATGCCGCGAGCGGCTCGATGACGCCGAAACCCGACAGGACGTGTCGCGGTTCCAGTCGCTCACCAGGAGCGATGCTCCTGGCTGGCGACATCGAGACGCCTTTCCCGCGGCCTGCCCGGTTCCTCGGTCTGCGGAAGCCCGCCGAATCCGATCGGTCTCCCGCAATCAACGTAAAAAGGAAATGCAAGGGAATGCCTTTGGGATTCGGATGGGTGCCAGAGCGAGCGACACATCGCCGGTCGGACTCATCGCAGGGGAGAGACGCTTCATGAAACGCGGTGCCGATTCGTGTCGGCCGGCAATCAGCAGAGCCCTGCAGTCTATCAGTGCCGTTGGCCAAGCGTCGATTCGGCTGGAAAGAGGCCATCCAGTACGACACGCCCGCGAGCAGCACGATCAGAAGCGTGTGGCAAATCGTGTGAACCACGACGCGAGAAAACTGCCGGGACACCTTCGCGCGTGGTCGCGTACGGCAACCTTGAGGCTGTCGGCCACGGCAGACGGCCGCCGGGAGGAGCCGGCGATCGCCCGGGTGTCAGCTCGTCAGCTTCTTGTAACGGAAGCGGTGCGGCTCGTCGGCGTCGATGCCGAGCCGTTCCTTCCGGCTCCGCTCGTAGACCTCGAAGTTGCCCTCGCAGACGTGGACGTAGCCGTCGCCCTCGAAGGAGATGATGTGGGTCGCGAGCCGGTCGAGGAACCAGCGGTCGTGGGTGATCACCACGACGCTGCCGGCGAAGTGGGTGATCCCCTCCTCGAGCGAGCGGAGGGTGTCGACGTCGAGATCGTTGGTCGGCTCGTCGAGCAGCAGCAGGTTGGCCCCGCCCCGGAGCAGCTTGGCCAAATGGACGCGGTTCCGCTCGCCGCCGGAGAGCTTGCCGACCTTCTTCTGCTGGTCGGGCCCCATGAAGTTGAACTTCGCCACATAGCTGCGGGCGTTGACCGTCCGCTTGCCGAGCTCGATCGTGTCGTGGCCGCCGGAGATCTCCTCGAAGACGGTCTTCTCGGGGTCGAGGGAGTCGCGGCTCTGATCGACGTAGCCGATGTCGACGGTGCCTCCCACCTTGATCGAGCCGGCATCGGGCTCTTCCTGGCCGACGAGCATCCTGAAGAGCGTGGTCTTGCCTGCCCCGTTGGGGCCGATGATCCCTACGATCCCGCCGGGGGGCAGCCGGAAGGAGAGATTCTCGAATAGCAGCTTGTCGCCGAAGGCCTTGGAGATGTTGTCCGCCTCGACGACCTGGTCGCCGAGCGGCCGGCTGGCGGGGATGAAGATCTCGATGTCCTGCTCCCGGACCTCCGCCTGCTCGGCGGCCAGCTTCTCGTAGGCGGCCATCCGGGCCTTGCTCTTGGCCTGGCGGGCCTTGGGCGACATCCGCACCCACTCGAGCTCCTTGTCGAGGGTCTTCTGGCGGGCGCTGGCCTGCTTCTCCTCCTGGGCGAGCCGGTCCTTCTTCTGCTCGAGCCAGGCGGAGTAGTTGCCCTCAAAGGGGATCCCGCGGCCGTGGTCGACCTCGAGGATCCACTTGGCGACATTGTCGAGGAAGTAGCGGTCGTGGGTGACGGCCACGACGGTGCCTTCATACTCGGCCAGGTGCCGCTCCAGCCAGTTGACGCTCTCGGCGTCGAGGTGGTTGGTCGGCTCATCGAGCAGGAGCAGGTCGGGCTTCTCGAGCAGCAGCCGGCAGAGGGCCACCCGCCGCCGCTCGCCGCCGGAGAGGTTGGTGACGGGCCAGTCGCCGGGAGGCAGGTTCATCGCGTCCATGGCGATTTCGATCTGGCGGTCGAGGTCCCAGGCGTTGCGAGCCTCGATCTGGTCCTGGACGGCCGCCTGCTCCTCGAGGAGCTTCTCCATCTCTTCCGGCTCGAGCGGCTCGGCCAGGCGGGTGTTGATCTCCTCGAAGCGGGTCAGGATCGCCTTGGTCTCGCCGACCGCATCCATCACGTTCTCGAAGACGGTCTTCTCTGGATCGAGTTGCGGCTCCTGCTCGAGGTAGCCGACGGTGTAGCCATCGGCCAGGCGGGCCTCCCCCTCATACTCCTTGTCGATCCCGGCCATGATCTTGAGGAGCGTGCTCTTGCCGGCGCCGTTGCGGCCGAGGAGGCCGATCTTGGCGCCCGGATAGAAGGCAAGGTTGATGTCTTTGAGCAGTTCCCGCTGGCCGAACTTTTTGAAGAGGTGGGAGATCTGGAAGATGAAGGCGGCGCCCATGAGAGAGATGATTCCAATCGCGGCGGGGGAAGGAGGCAGGAAGGATGGTCGTCGCCGGCGGCATCTGTCCAGCCGCGGGACATGCTGGAAGACGTATCGTATCGCGCTGGCCGCGGCCCTGCGACAGCCGCTCGTTGCAGGGCTTCAGGGGATGCACTACCATCCCGTCGTGGCCTCCCGGCAGCCTGGCGGGCGGCCTTTTGCGTTTCCTTCCGGAGGTTCCCATGCCCAGTTATGCCCACCCTGAAGTCCTCGTCTCCACCGACTGGGTGGCCGAGCATCTCACCGATCCAACGGTGCGGATCGTCGAGTCGGACGAAGATCGGGCGCTCTACGTGCAGGGGCACATCCCGGGTGCGGTGGAGATCGACTGGCAGACCGATCTCCAGGACCCGGTCGAGCGGGACTACATCGACCGGGAGGCCTTCGAGAAGCTCTGCGCCGAAAAGGGCATCTCCAACGACACCACCGTCGTGTTTTACGGCGACAAGAGCAACTGGTGGGCCTGCTACGCCTTCTGGGTGTTCAAGCTCTACGGCCATGAAAACTGCAAAATCATGAACGGCGGCCGGAAGCGGTGGGAGCTCGACGGACGGCCGTGGTCGACCGAGCGGGTCTCCTATCCGGCGACCACGTATACCGCCCAGGAGCGGGACAAGTCGGTCCGGGCCCTCCGCGACGAGGTTCTCAAGCATCAGAAGGCGGGCAAGCAGTTGCTCGACGTCCGCAGCCCCGAGGAATACCGCGGTGAGCGAACGCACATGCCCGACTATCCCAATGAAGGCGCCGTTCGCGGCGGTCACATCCCAGGGGCGCTGAACGTGCCCTGGCCGGAGAACTGCAAAGAGGACGGCACCTTCAAGGAGGCCCGTGACCTCGAAAAGCTCTACATCAAGGAGCTCAAGATGAAG
>CALGAS010000050.1 GCA_937959175.1 uncultured bacterium
GGATCCTGGTTCGTTCGAGGGCATCCTCGATGACCTGGCGGGCTCGGCCGGCCTCGGATTCGCCGTCGTCGGCCGCCGCCGTCCAGCACATCGGCAGACAGGCCAGCACGATCAGGCGACCCACCAAGGGCGGCACCCGGTCGTGGCGGCAGCGAGTCGGAAGGGCGGCAGGGAAGCAGGACATGCTCGGAGATTCCTGGGCCGGAAAACTGTTTGGGGCGGGAGGAGTAGCCGGACGGGACAACGCCGGTCAAGGCCATGTCTGCCGAGCGGCGGCCGGCTGGCGGCGGCGGCAACCTGGGCGGGCCAGGGTGGTGGTTGGGGCGGTCTGGGAAGCCGAACCACCCTAGGATCCGGGCCGGCCGTGGCCCGGCTCAACCCCGCGTGGCGGCGGTGCCCCGGGCGACCGATTTTTCGACCGTGTCGAGCAGTTGGTCAACCCGGAAGGGCTTGAAGAGGACCAGATCGATGCCCGCCTGCCGGGCTTTCACGATCGAATGCCCGGGGTCGTAGCCGAATCCGGTCATCAGGACGAGGGGCACCGTGTCGAGAAGTTCCTGAAGCCGGACGAGCAGTTGATGGCCGCTCATGTCGGGCAGGCGGATGTCGGCGATGATGACGTCGTAGGCCTCGCTTCCGCCCGCCCTCACCATCGACACCGCCTCACCGCCGTCCCGGGCGGTCTCGACGGTGCAGCCGGAACGTTCGAGCAAGGCATGGGCTGCCGCCCGAACCTGTTCGTCGGAATCGACTACCAGGATCCGCCGGCCTACGAGGGCCGGCCGACGCACCGACTGGTGACGCTGGCTCTGGGCCGCGCTGGGCGCCATCTTTTCGCCGACCCGCTGGATCACCTGCTTGATGTCGCGGGCATTCCGCAGGATTCGCTGCAGGCGGGCGACGACATCGGCGTCGTGGCCGATGTATTTCTCCATCACGCCGACGGCATCGTTGAGGATGTCGTCGACCGGCAGGGCAACCGCCCCGTGGATTGCTTCGATGCTCTCGGCCGCAGTGGAGGCCTTCTCGGCCACGAGCAGCTCGAGTGTGTTGAGGGCGGCGGCCACGTCGCGGGAAAAGATCTCCAGGAAATGCAGGTCGGTATCGGAAAAGCCGCCTGGTTCCGGGCTTTCGACGTTGAAGGTTCCGATCACCTCGTCGTGCAGGAGGAGCGGCACGGTCATGGAACTCTTCGCTCCCTTGCAGCCCTCCAAGTAGCGGGGATCCTTCGTCGTGTCGGCACAGGTGTAACTGTGGCCGGTGGCGGCGACGTAGCCCGTCACGCCATTGCCCTCCGGACGGGCGTAGAGAACCCGCGCCTCGGCCTCGGGCTGCATGCCTTCGGCCAGCAGCTTCTCGAGACGGCCGGTCTGACGGTCGAGAAGCCGGATCTCGACAACATCGAACTGCAGCAGATCCTTGGAGTAGTGAATGATATTGCTCTTGAGCAGTTCGATCCGCTCGTCCACCGTCATATCAGCCAGTTCAATGGGCGAGAGATCAGCCAGCTTGTGCCCGGCGGCATGAATGGCCGCCCGCTTCTGCTGCTCGAGGATGGCGTGGGTCACGTCGCGGATCGCGACCACCGTCTGCGGGCTGCGGCCGGTCTTGAAAGCCGGTGAGGAGCGGACGTCGTAATACCGATTGCCAGCGGTCCGCAGGGTGGCCGTGGCTGCCCGGCCCGCCGCGAGAGCGGCCCGAAAGGAAGCCATGCCGTCTGCCGGCAGATCGAGGGCGGCAAAAAAATCGCACCCCGGCAGTCCGGACGGCCCAGCGCTGGCACGCTCTGCACCGGATCGGCACCAGGCGTGGAACTGGTCGTTGGCCCAGACAACACGGCCGTCTTCGTCGAGCAGGGCGATCCCGTCGGGAAGGTGCAGGACGATTTCGCGGTCGCGGTCGTAGGACGCGGACTCGTCTGATCCTTCCGCCGAAGCCGTCACCAACCGTCCTCCGTCCACGCTGCGTCTCGGGCAGCCTTCAAGTATAAATTCGACTCAAGGGCCCCGCCAAACCGGGCCGGCCGTTGTCGGTTCGGGCCCCTGCTCTATACTCCTCTATGGGTGTCACAGGATGGCGGCACGAACGGCTCCGCCCCCTGACGCCACCTGCCATCCCGCCGAGACCTGCCCTGTGAGCGACAGTCCTTCCTTCCTCGAACGCCATCAGTTTCTCATTTATCGGCTCTTTTCGCTGGCCGGATTGATTCCGGTGGGAGCCTTTTTGATGGTGCACCTGCTGACCAATGCGTCCGTTCTCGGCGGGGCGGCCTCGTTCCAGTCGCGGGTCGACCTGATCCACTCCCTCGGCCCGCTCCTCGTGCCGGTCGAGATCGCCTTCATTTTTCTGCCGATGGCGTTTCATGCGGCAATCGGCTTCGTGATCATCGCCAACGGGATGCCCAACGTCGGCTCCTATCCCTACGTCGGGAATGTTCGCTACACGCTGCAGCGGGCGACGGGGATGATAGCGTTTGTGTTCATTATCGGGCACATCATCCAGTTGCACTGGCTCGGCGCTCCGCTTGGAGGCGGCCAGTTCGATCCGCACTACGCGACGAGCACGGCGGCCGCGGCGCTGCGGCCGACCTGGATCACGGCCCTCTACGCGATCGGGGTCTTGTCGGCCGTCTTCCATCTCGCCAACGGGCTCTGGACGCTGGGCATCACCTGGGGCATCTGGACGAGTCCCGCGGCCATGCAGCGGGCGAATGTGGTGAGCGTCGTCGCGGGCGTCGTGTTGGCGGCGGCGGGCCTGGGAGCTCTCGGTGGGCTCCAGGCCACCGACATCGAGCAGGCCCGGAAAACGGAAGACTGGATGGAGGAGCAGCGGGATCGCCTCCAGCCGCCGGACGCCAAGACGATTCATCAGGCGGGAGTATCCTCGGAAATCCGGCACGTCGGCGACTAACGCAGAGAGGAGAAGAGGGTCATGGCAGAGCCGAGAATCCTGGTGGTAGGGGGCGGGCTGGCCGGTCTGGCCTGCACGATGCGGCTGGCGGAGCTCGGTGTTCACGTCGATCTGATCAGCCTCGTTCCCGTCAAGCGATCGCACAGCGTCTGCGCCCAGGGCGGGATCAACAGCGTCAACACGCTCACCCGGCAGCAGGGCGACACCGAGTGGAAGCACTTTGACGACACCGTCTACGGCGGCGACTTCCTGCAGCACCAGCCCCCCGTCAAGGAGATGGCCGACTGGGGGCCACGGATCGTCGACCTGATGGACCGGCTGGGAGTGCCCTTCAATCGGACGACCGAGGGATTCCGCGACCAGCGGCGGTTTGGCGGCACCCTCTACAAGCGGACCAGCTTCGCTGGCGCAACCACCGGCCAGCAGCTGCTCTACGCCCTCGACGAGCAGGTCCGGCGGCGGGAAGTCGAGGGGAAGGTGACGAAGTGGGAGTTCTGGGACTTCCTGGCCCCGGTGCTCGACGAGCAGGGCCGCTGCCGCGGCGCCATCTGCCAGGATCTCGTGACGATGCAGTTCAAGGCCTTTCCGGCCGACGCGGTCGTGATGGCCAGCGGGGGCAACGGGCTCATCTATGGTCGCAGCACCATGTCGATGGTCTGCTCCGGCAGCGCTGTCAGTCGCGTCTATCAGGCGGGCGCCTGGTATGGCAACGGCGAGTTCATCCAAGTCCATCCCACGGCGATTCCCGGCGCCGACAAACTCCGGCTGATGAGCGAGAGCGCCCGCGGCGAGGGAGGCCGCGTCTGGGTGCCGAGGACGCCGCAGGATCCCCGCGACCCGCGGAATATTCCGGAGGCGGAGCGGTTCTACTTTCTCGAGGAGCGGTATCCCAAGTACGGCAATCTCGTGCCGCGAGATATCGCCACGCGGGAGATCTTCGACATCTGCACCAACGAGGGGCTTTCCGTCGAGAAGGATCGGCTCTGCGTCTATCTCGACCTCACCCATATCCCCCGGCAGACGCTCGACCGCAAGCTCGGCGGCATCCTCGAGATCTACGAAAAGTTTCAGGGCGTCGATCCCCGGTCGACACCGATGAAGATCTTTCCCGCCGTTCACTATTCGATGGGCGGGCTCTGGGTCGATTACGAGCGGAGCGAGACCGGCGGCATGGTCGAGGGTTCGCCCCGCAATCAGCAGACGAGCATTCCCGGGCTCTACGCCATCGGCGAGTGCGACTATCAGTACCATGGCGCGAACCGCCTGGGTGCCAACTCGCTGCTCTCGTGCATTTTCAGCGGGTTGTTTGTGGCCCCCAGCCTGGTGGCGGCCCGCGACGAGGCGGCTGGCTCGGGCGACGCCGACGGCCTGTTCGAGGCGGCAATCCGTCGCCAGGAAGAGCGGCACCGGGAACTGCTTGCCAGGCCCCCCGGCAACGAAAATCCCTATGACATCCACCAGGAGTTGGGCCGCTTGATGACCCGCGTCGCGACGGTGGTTCGTCGCAACGACCAGTTGGCCGACGCCTATGAGGAGGTCGGCCGCCTCGAGGAGCGGTGGCGGCGATCGGCTGTCTCCGACACCGGCAACTGGACCAATCAGAACGTCGTGTTCACCAAGTCGGTCGGCGACATGTTTCCAGTCGCGAAGCTGATGCTGAAGGGCGCACTTTTGCGTGACGAGTGCCGCGGAGCCCATTTCAAGCCGGAGTTCGCGATGCCGGGCATCGCGGCGACCGATCCGGCTGAAAAGCGGGCCGAGGCCGAGCGGTGGTGCGACACGTTCGAAGAAAACACCCGGAAGTGGCTCAAGACGACGGTTGCTGCCTGTGGGCCCGATGGCAACCCGGAGATCAGTTACCAGGATGTCGACACCTCGCTGATTCCGCCCCGGCCGCGTCTCTACGGGCTCGTGGGTGGCGAGGTGATCGAGGAGGTGTGGAAGGAGCGGCAGGCGGCCCGGGCCGCTGCCGGCCAGCCCGAGACGGTGGCCGCCGCGACCTGAGCCCGGCAACGCGAGACCAGAGAGCCAGAGAGGAGGAGACCGCCATGATCAAGGCTGTGGAGAGCAACGGACAGGGATCGACGAACGGCCACGGTGTGCCGACCGTGGCTCGCAAGGTGCGGGTCAGGGTTCTCCGGCAGGACGTTGCCGGGGGCGAAAGCTACTGGGAGCGGTTCGAGGTACCCCACGAGCCCAACATGAACGTGATCAGCGTGCTCCAAAAGATTGCGGCCCAGGCCCGCACGCAGGATGGCCGTCAGGTTCCGCCTGTCGCCTGGGACTGCTCCTGCCTGGAGGAGGTCTGCGGTTCCTGCACGATGCTGATCAACGGCCAGACGTGAATGGCCTGCTCGGCCCTGGTGGACAAGATCCTCGCCGAAGACGGGGAGATCGAACTCAGACCAATGTCGAAGTTCCCGGTCGTCCGCGACCTCGTGGTCGACCGCCGGCGGCTGTTTCGCTCGCTCGAGCGGGTCAAGGCCTGGGTGCCGGTCGACGATTCCTACGACCACGGCCCTGGCCCGCGAATCTCGCCCGAGCAGCAGCAGGATGCCTATCCGCTGGCCGAATGCATCTCCTGCGGGTGCTGTCTGGAAGCCTGTCCGCAGTTCACCAAGATCGAGACCGTCCGGCGGGACGGCGAATCGGAGGCTGAGTTTGAGGCTCGCCGGCGAGAAGCCTTCGATGACGCCTTCGTGGGCCCCCATGCCATCAGCCAGGCGATGCTCTTCAACTCCCATCCCACCGGCAAGATGATCGCCGATGAGCGGATGGAGACGCTGACCGGCAAGGGTGGCATTCAGATGTGCGGCAACGCCCAGAACTGCGTGGCGGTCTGCCCGAAGCGGATTCCGCTGACCCGCTCGATCGCCCGGGCCGGCAGGGCAGCGACCGTCTGGGCGATCAAAAAGCTCTTCGACCGCTGAGCCGCCCGGCGTTCACCTCACGCGGGCTCGAGGTGAACCCATGCCGTCTCGCGGACGCTTGCTGCGGGTTCACCTCACGCAGGCTCGAGGTGAACCCATGCCGTCTCGCGGACGCTTGCTTCGGCCATCCTGGCCTCCGCTACGCTCGGAGAACTCCTCGCTTCGCCATCCTGGCTGCGCTCGGATTTCTACGCCGCTCGACTGGCACGGGCTCACCCCTCGCGAACCCGTATTCCGTTTGGGAGCGAGTTGGAAAAGGGTACAGGCACCTCGCTTCGCTCGGAGCCCGGCCCCTTTTCCATAGAAGCCCCCCGGCGCGAGCCGGG
>CALGAS010000051.1 GCA_937959175.1 uncultured bacterium
GTGCGGGCCTCGTCCTCGGCTTCCCGCTGCTTGTCGAGGAGGGCCGCCTGATTCTTCTCGTGCTCCGTCCACTGGGCGTCGAACTTCTGCTTTTCCGCGGCGAGCGTCTCCACCGCCTCCTGCCGGGCGGCTTCCGCCGTTTCCTTGGCCGCTACTGCCGCCGCCTTGTCCTGTTGTTCGGTGGCAATCGTCGCGTCTTTCGCCTTTTCGTCCGCCAGTTTCTCCTCGGCGGTCTTGCGGTTGGCATCCTGGAGAAGTTCGACGAGCTTGGCGTACGACTTCTCCTTCTGGGGGAAACTGGCGAACTGCTCGGTCAGCCGGGTGTCGATATCCGCCACCGGCGTCTCCGCGTCCACACCGATGATGTTCCGCAGTTCCTCCTGCTCCGTCTTGGCGGTGGTCAGTTGCATCTGGGCATCGGCGGCCTGCTGCCGGGCTTCATCCCGCTCGGCCTCGGCGTCGAACTGCCGCGACGCGAAGATGTACGACATGATGCCGAGCGCGAAACTGAGGATCACGAAGATCCCCAGTGCGGTGGTCATCGCCAGTTGCGTGGTGCGGTTGACGGCCATCAGGGGGCGACCTTTTCAGCGGTACGGAACCTGTCGGGGAGAGGCAAAGCAGCGCACCGCGATCAGCGGCGGCGGTGCACAGCCTCACCGTCGGCTCCATCGTCATCCTGCGAGAGATGCCATCAGAGCCAGGTAAATTATATCGGTTCTCCCGGTCAGGGCGGGCCGTTGGGCCTGCCGGCTCACGGTGGCCGCCGGCGGGCGGCCAGGCGGGCGGCCGCCCGGAACACGGCCTGCTCGACGTCGGCCGGCTCACCGAATGCCTCGCGAAACTCCTGAAGCCGTTGCTCGGGACTGTCTGTCTCGAGAGGCTGCTTGGCGGCGAGCAGGTCGAGATACGCGACAAACTCCCGCTTCCGCGTCCGGACCAGGTGATGCGTGACCGCCCAGGCGGCCGCGTAGCAGTCGAGCGCCTCGTCGGGATCTCGAAATCCGTCGTCGCTGCGAATGATCTTCTCGATCAGGCCCTGATAATGGCCGGCGAGGAACCGTTCGAGCCGCGGTAGGTTGACCTCCCCGACGCCTCGCCAACCCCGGGGGCTCGTCACGTCGGGGGTCTCAAAGAAAGTTGCGATTCCCTCGCTCACCCAGAGCGGAACCGGCGCCAGCCGCTGGTGCAGGCCGCCGTTGAAGGCGAGTTGATGTGTGGCTTCGTGCACGAGCGTCGAAACCAGGCCGGCGGCTGCCGGGCTCGCCAGAATCGCCGCCGCGGTCGCGCCCGGCCGCCGCCCTCGGTCGGGCCCCAGGGCATCGCTGCCGGTCAGGTCATAAGTGGTCACCTGGTTGCTCAGCAGGTTGTAATACCCCGCGACCCGATCGGCAGCGGCCCCCAGATCGCGGGCGGCATGGGCCTCGTAGGCCCGGCGATCCGCGAAGATGACAACCACCAGCGGCCGATCCGGGGCAACCACCGCCAGGCCGGCCCTTCGCCAGTAGTTGCCGAAGGCGTCGTGGAGCCGCTCGAAGACCGCGGCGCACCAGCGGGCGTAGTCCCGGGACGTGTCGAAACAGACGACGTAATGCTTCGTGACGAGCAGGTCGAAGCCGGCCGGCAGGTCCGTCAGGATCTTCTGCCCAAACGCTCTGGCGTTGGCCGGCTCGGCGGCAGCCACCCGTTCGCGATCCGCAATCTGATCAGGCTGGAGGAGTTCGTAGCGGCCGTCTTCATGCTCGAGGAGGACGCCGCCGTCCTGAGCCTCGATCAGGATTCGGCCGGCCAGGGCCCGGCCATCGATCGTGCTGATCTCGACGCTGTCGGCCGGCGGCGAAGGCCGGTCGCTGTCTTCACCGCGGCCGCAGGCCCAGGACAGCCAGCAGGCCACCGTCAGGAAGGCGACCCGGCGGGCTGCCGGGCAACTGGGGAGTCTGGGCAAGCGGATGGTCGAGAGCCGATCCCGGGGCCACGACTGGCATCGCCCTGGGGGCCCGAGGCCGCTACCGTTTCCCGCCTGCTGATCTGACGGCCAGCCCATCGACATAGCAACGCCTCCAGGAGCATCGTCCCGGATGATCGGTCCTGCCGCAACGCGAACTTCCTGCCTGCTACTGCTCACGGTCTGTGGAGCAGGCTGTGCCAGTTGGACCGCTCAGTTCGACTCGGAGAAGGTCGCGGCCGAGCGGGCCCGATACGGAGCGACCGCCGACCAGCGGATCGCTGATCTCACCGCCGAGGCCGGCAAAGCCAACAAGGCCAGCGGCAGCGAGCAAATTGCGTTTTCACGCAAACTCACGACGGCGCTGCTCGAGGAACACGATCCGCGGGTCCGGGCGGTGATCGTCGAGCTGGCAGCACGCTTCGACACCCCGGCGGCCGTGGCAATCTGCCGCGGTGGACTCGACGATCCCGACTCGGCGGTGCGAATGGCGGCCTGCGAGGCCTGGCGGACACGCGGCGGCCCGGAGGCGGCCGACCTCCTCGGGGCCCGCGTCAACGCCGACGACGATATCGATGTCAGGCTCAAGGCGCTGCGGGAGTTGGGCGATCTTGGCGACGATGCCGCCGTGCCGACGCTCGCCCGCGCGCTGGAAGATCCCGACCCGGCGATCCAATACCGGGCCGTTGCCGCGCTCCGCGAAATCAGCGGCCGCGACCTCGGCAACGATGTGAACGCCTGGCGAGCCTGGGCGGCCGACCCGGACGCCGAAGGCAACGAGTGGACGATCGCCGAAGGATTCCGGCAACTCTTCTGACGTTTGGCCGCAGAGTGGGCCACCCCTCGCGAACCCGGTATTCCACGATTCCGCGCGGGGGCCGGCGGCGATGTCAAAAAACGCGGCCTGTGCGGTGGGGGCAACCTGACGCAATCAGGTGGGGCACCATCGCTGAAACGGTTTCTGGCCTGCGGCCGTGCCGATACCCCCGGAAGTCGCTCTGTGTCCGATTGTCTCCCCACCACGGAAATCGATGTCTGCCCCCGACCCCCATTCTACCCAGGCCGCACCGTCACGCATGCCGGCCTGGCCGGGAGGTCGGACCACCGCCGCCATCGTGGTCACCTGCCTGGCCGCCTGTCTGCTGGCAGGGTTCCCCCTGACAGCGGCACCACCGCCGCGGCGGGGCAGGTTCTTCGGGAACATCTTCCGCTCGCAGCCGGAGCCGACCCCGGCCTTCATCGCCATTCCCAAGCCGCCCGGGGAGGAAGAGGTCGAGTCGCTGGCCAAGCAGGCCGCCCGTGAGCGGCAGGCTGCCGGGCCCGCGGGTCAGGGCCGCTCCTCCGCGACGACCGCCGGGTCAGGCGGCCGTCCGCAACTCCCGGCCTGGGATACCGTCAGTGAGTTTCTCGAGGCCGCCGGCGAATCAGCGACCGCGATTGTCAACGACGCGGCGGATATCAGCTATCGGCCCCCGCCCAAGCCGAATCGAACCGTCACCGTGCCGCCCCGGCCCTCGGCTGCTGCCCGGACGGTCCCGCTGGTCGTCACCAGGCTCGAGCCTTCCGGAATGCCGCCGCCGCAGACCCGCCGCTTTGAACGGCTCCAGCGATGGAT